>JBEPXU010000118.1:0-6669 GCA_041641735.1 Ectothiorhodospiraceae bacterium | reverse complement strand
TGATGTGGGTGGAGGCGGTGGGCAGCGGGGTGATCAGGATGTTGGAGACGAAGGCCTCGCCCTCTTTGATGAAGACGTAGCTGTCCACAATCTGCACCTTGCCTTCGCGCAGACTCTTTACCTCCCAGCCCTGCAGCGCCATCCCAGCCTCAAAGCGGTCCTCGATAAAGTAGTCGTGGCGCGCTTTTTTGTTGGTAACGATGGTGCTGGAGCCAGCCCCTTTGACGGTTTTGCTCTTCTTAGCCATAGCCGCGCATTATAGGGGATAAGTCGGCCTTGTAGACAGGGGGGAAGAGGATAATTTCTCTGCTTTGCTCTCTGTGGTTGAGACAAATGCGGAATTCGTCGACAATTGCTGCAAAAATCATCCTGGGGGAGAGCGATGGCAGAGACACGGGAATCCATTCATGGGCAGTGGTCCGGCCGCTGGGCCTTTATCCTTGCCGCAACCGGTTCGGCGGTTGGTCTGGGTAATATCTGGAAATTCCCTTACATTACCGGGGAGAATGGCGGTGGTGCCTTTGTCCTGGTTTATCTCTTGTGTATCGCCATTATCGGTATTCCGATCATGATTGCCGAGATCATGCTCGGTCGGCGCGGGCGCCGAAGTCCCATCAATACCATGCGCCACCTGGCCTTTGAGGAGCAGGCCAGCCGCTCTTGGAAGTATCTCGGCTGGTCAGGTGTGGTTGCCGGGTTTCTCATCCTCTCCTATTACTCCGTGATCGCCGGCTGGGCGCTGGCCTATATCTTCCGCACGGCATCAGGCACCTTCAGCGGTGCGACGGCCGACGGGGTCTCGAGTATCTTCTCGGAACTGGTCTCCGATCCGGAGCGGTTGCTGGCCTGGCATACCATTTTCATGGTGTTGACACTGATTGTGGTTTCACGCGGTGTGCGAAGCGGTCTGGAGAAGGCGGTTCGCTACCTGATGCCGGCGCTGTTTATCATTCTGCTGATACTGGTCGGTTATGCCATGGATACCGACTCCTTTGCCAGGGGCGTCTCCTTCCTGTTTACCCCGGACTTTAGCAAACTGACCTGGGAGTCCGTGCTGGTGGCCCTGGGGCATGCCTTCTTTACCCTGAGTCTGGGGATGGGGGCGATTATGGTTTACGGCTCCTATCTGCCGAAAAAGACCTCCATCGTGAAGACTGCATTGATTATTGCCGGCATGGATACCCTGGTGGCCCTGTTGGCCGGGATGGCGATTTTTCCCATCGTCTTCTCCAACGGTCTTGAGGCCGGTTCTGGACCGGGGCTTATCTTCCAGACCCTGCCGATAGCCTTCGGCCATATGCCGGGCGGCGCCTTTTTCGGTAGTCTGTTTTTTGTGTTGCTGTCCTTTGCGGCATGGTCATCTGCTATTTCACTCATCGAGCCGTTGGTGGCATGGATGGTAGAGAACCACGGTTACAGCCGTGTCTCTGCTACCATATGGGCAGGGCTGGGGACCTGGTTGTTGGGCCTCTGTTCAATCCTCTCCTTTAATATTTGGTCCGATGTTAATCCACTGTCGTTTATCTCCGCGTTTGAGGACAAGACGATTTTCGACCTTCTCGACGGTTTGACCGCCAATATCATGTTGCCGTTGGGTGGGCTCTTAATTGCGCTCTTCGCTGCCTGGCAGATGCGCAGCACGACCTGTCAGGAGGAGCTGGGACTCAAGGATGGGATGATATTCAAGGGTTGGTATTTTCTTATTCGTTTTGTCAGCCCGGTGGCGGTGATCATCGTTTTCCTTAACGCTATTGGCCTTTTTAAAGTTCTTTTGTGAGTTGATTTGTGACTACTATTAGTAAAAACGCGTTGGTACCCTACAGTGCCATGCAGATGTATGAGTTGGTCAACGATATTGCGTCCTACTCAGACTTTTTGCCCTGGTGCCGTGCATCGGAGGTGCTGTCGCAGAGCGAGGATGAGATTCGGGCAACTATCGAGATCGCCCATGGCAGCCTGCATAAATCGTTTACCACCTGCAATCGTCTGCAGAAAAATAAGATGGTCGAAATGCGCCTGGAGCAGGGCCCCTTCAAGCACCTGGAGGGGTTTTGGCGTTTTGATGCGTTGGGTGAACAGGCCTGCAAGGTCTCCCTGGATCTCGACTTTGAGTTTTCTAACAGGCTGATGGGTATGGCCATGGGGCCAATATTCAGTCAAATCGCCAACACACTGGTGGATGCCTTCTCCAAAAGGGCGGTAGAGGTTTATGGAAAAGAGTAAGACGGTTCAGGTCGAGGTGGCCTACGCCCTGCCTGATAATCAGGTGATTATTCCGGTCGAGGTGGAAGAGGGCGCGAGCCTGCGTGATGCCATCGAGCGCTCAGGGGTTCTCGAGCGCTTTCCGGAGATCGATCTGGAAAAGTCCAAGGTGGGTATCTTCGGCAAACTCGGTAAGCTGGATAATCCGTTGCGGGCCAAGGACAGGGTGGAGATCTACCGGCCGCTGATTGCCGATCCCAAGGCGGTGCGCAAGAAGCGCGCCGCCGAGGGAAAGAAGATGAAAAAAGGCGGGGGAGAGGCGTAGCCGTTGCCGCTACAAGTCGCTGTCTTCCAGTTGCGGCTCATCCTTCGCCGGGATATCCCCCTCACGTTCGATGCGCGTCAGCGTACCGTTGTCAAAGTACAGGGTGGCACGGTAGCGAATCAGCGGATCACGTCCCGGTTTTAAGCTGTAGTAGTAATCCCAGCGGTCCTGATGGAAGGGGTCGGTGAGGATGGGCGTACCCAGGATCACCAGTACCTTGCGCGCATCCATGCCGATTTGCAGTTTCGATAACTGCTCTTCTGTCACCACATTTCCCTGTTGAATGTCGATTTTGTGCGCACAGGCAGCCAGGAAGAGGGCGAGTGCCAAGTAAATGAGAATCTTTTGCATTTCGTCTACTGCCAGTCGATAATTGTGGGCATGATACACAATGGTGAAATAGGCTGCGACTAGAATGACGGATGTGAGCGCACAGGAACTGAAAAAGGCGGGTCTCAAGGCGACCCTGCCGCGGATTAAGATCCTGGAGATTTTGGATCAGTCCGAAATGCGTCACCTCAGTGCCGAGGATGTCTACAAGGCCCTGCTGGAGACCGGCGAGGATGTGGGGATTGCCACGGTCTACCGGGTGTTAACTCAGTTTGAGGGCGCCGGTTTGGTGTTCCGCCACAACTTTGAGGGCGGTCACTCGGTATTCGAGCTCAATGAGGGGCATCACCACGATCATATTCTCTGTATCAAGTGTGGTCGGGTGGATGAGTTTTTCGATGAGACCATCGAGCAGCGACAAAAGGACATTGCCAAGAAGCATGGCTATGCGATGACAGACCATAGCCTGACCATCCAGGGGGTCTGCCCCCGGTGTCAGGAAAAGGAGAAGTGACAGGGATATCAGGCCGGCTCTAGCCGGCCTTCTTCTTTTTGCTGGTTTCCTGCGCCTGGGCGATCAGCTCACGCGCATGCTCCAGGGTCTGGGTGGTGATATTGACCCCGCCGGACATGCGGGCTACCTCTTCGATGCGGATATCGCCCTCAATGGGTTGTACCATAGTACGGGTCTCGCCATCGTCCATCTGTTTGCTGATCCGAAAGTGGTTGTGACCATGAGCCGCAACCTGGGGTTGGTGGGTGACGCAAAGCACCTGCCGGCTTTCGCCAAGACGGCGTAGCTGTCGACCGACCATCTCTGCCACGCCACCACCGACGCCCACATCAACCTCGTCGAAGATCAGGGTGGGGATCCCTTCCTGACCGGCGGTAATCACCTGGATGGCCAGGCTGATGCGGGAAAGTTCACCGCCGGAGGCCACCTTGCTGAGCGGTCGCAGGGGTTGTCCCGGATTGGCGCTGACCTGTAGTTCGACACTCTCCAGGCCGTTTGCAGAGGGACCTTTACCCAGCGGCTGCAGGGTAATATCGAAGCGGCCGCCGCCCATACCCAGCTCCTGCATATTCTCGCTGACGGCCTCGGCCAGTTTCCTGGCGGCCGACTGGCGTCCCTTGCTTAGCTTTTTGGCCTGTTTCTCATAGGCGGTGCGTGCCTGCTCAATCTCGGTCTCCATACCCAGGAGACGGCTACCGGCATTATCCAGCTGTTCCAGCTCCTGTTGCAGCTGCTCCAGCAGCTCAGGGAGGTTTTGCGGTTCTATACGGTGTTTGCGGGCCAGATCATGCACGGCGGTTAGGCGCTGTTCGATCTGTGCCAGTTGCTCGGGGTCGAGCTCCAGCCCGTCAGCGTAGTGGCGCAGTTCGCCGGCAGCCTCCTTGACCTGGATGGATGCACTTTCCAGCAATTCGCAGCTGTTTCCCAAACTACTGTCGAATTCGCGGAGTTGCTGCAGTTCTCCCAGTGTTTGTTCCAGCAGATTGTTGACACTCTGTTGGTCGCTTTCGTAGAGGCGGGTGACTGCACCTTGAGCGCCCTCTAAAAGGCGACTGGCATTGGCAAGACGGTCATGTTCCCGGTCCAGCTCTTCCAGCTCGCCGGGTTGCAGCTTTAAGGCCTCCAGCTCCTCGACCTGATAGCGCAATAGCTCCTGCCGCGCATCCCGTTCCGCGTTGGCCTCTCTCAGCTCATCGTATTCCTGTTGCAGCTGCTGCCAGTAGCGGAAGCTGGCAGCGGTCTCACGGGCCAGGGGGAGGTGGCCGGCGTAGGCATCCAGTAGCTGTCGCTGTATATCGCGTTTGAGCAGTGACTGGTGGGCGTGTTGACCGTGAATATCCACCAGCTGTTCGCCCAGTTCCCGGAGCGACTGCACTGGTGCGGGTTGACCGTTGATATAGCCACGGGAGCGACCGTCAGCGCCGATGGTACGGCGCAGCATGCATTCCCCATCCATATCCAGCTCATGCTCTGCCAGCCAGGCAACAACGCCGGGCAGTGATTCAATGTCAAAATCGGCACTGATCTCTGCCCGTTCAGCCCCTGGGCGGATAATGCTGCTATCGGCCCGATCACCCAGGGTCAATCCCAGGGCGTCCAGCAGGATGGATTTGCCTGCGCCGGTCTCACCACTGAGAACGCTCATGCCCGTCTGAAAGTCGAGCTCGAGCGATTCCACGATAGCGAAGTTACGTATATGAAGATGCTTCAGCATGGTTCAATCCTGTGCAGAACGTCGCAAGGCCTGCGTCGGTAACCGCGAGGCCGGTACGGTGATTTTCCTCCCGCCCTCACGGTTTTATCCCCAATTGAGTTTGGCACGCAGGATATGGAAGTGGTCGTGTTCGTCCGGGTGGATTAGGCGCACGGTATGTTCTTTCTTGCGAATCTGAATACGGTCGCCGGCTACCAGGCCGAGGTTGATCTGGCCATCGCAACTGACCTGGGCATGGGACTGTTCCTGTCCCTTAACCACAATCTCGATCACGGTATCGGCATCCACCACGATGGGGCGGTTGCTCATGGTATGGGGGCAGATAGGCACCAGGATCACTGCATTGAGGCACGGCTGCAGGATAGGACCACCACCGGAAAGCGCATAGGCCGTGGAGCCTGTCGGGGTGGAGACGATCAGTCCGTCCGAGCGCAGCGTGTTGACGAAGGTGCCGTTGACGTAGGTGTCCACCTCGATCATCCGCGCCACATCCCATTTGTGAACTACCACGTCATTGAAGGCATCGCTTTCGTTGATCTGCTCACCGTCACGGAGAATGCGGCAGTGGAGCAGGAAGCGCTCATCTTCGTTGTAACGCCCTGACAGGATCGCATCGAGCCTTTCGGTCATCTCCGCCGGTGAGATATCGGTCAGAAAGCCCAGACGTCCCAGGTTCAGGCCAAGCAGGGCAGGGTCGTGGATGGCCAGGCTGCGGGCGGCATTAAGGAAGGTACCGTCACCGCCGACGACGATGATGAGGTCACATTCGCGCCCCAGCTGGTCACGGCTACCCGTTGTCAGGCCGTGATCGGGCCAGAATTCAGCGGTCGGTTCGTCCAGCATGACCTCGACATCCCTGGTCTGCAGGTAGTCACTGAGGTTACGCAGGGTCTCGCTGACGCTGGTATCCGCGTATTTACCGATGATGCCGATCTTATGAAAGCTGTCCACGTTGCTTAATCCTCCAAAACTCCCCGGAACTTAACACGTTAGCCCCATCTCGACCAGCCACCAGCGGCTTGACAGCCGGGCGGTTACATGGATAATTTCTATTAGCACTCAATGTTGGTGAGTGCTAATAATTTGAAATCTTCCACTGTGAAACCGCGGTGGTTGATGGGGTGATAGACGATGACCGGCTCAGAGTTGAATGATCGCGCGCAGCTGTTGCTGAAAAATCTGGTTGAGCGGTATATCCGCGATGGGCAGCCCGTGGGCTCCCGCACCCTCTCTCGCGAGACGGGGCTGGATTTGAGTGCGGCCAGTATACGCAATGTGATGGCCGATCTGGAGGATATGGGCCTGATACATGCCCCGCATACCTCTGCCGGCAGGATCCCGACCATTAAGGGTTACCGGCTGTTTGTCGACAGCCTGCTGACTATTCAGCCGCTCGGCAAGGCACAGGTTCAGGCAATGCAGCAGCGTATTGGCAGCAGTGACGACCCGGAGCATCTGCTGGCAACCGCCTCGCGCCAGCTCTCGGAGGTTACCTCCATGGCGGGGGTGGTGATGGTACCTAAGCGCAAACTGATCGCGTTGCGCCAGGTGGAGTTCTTGCCCCTTTCGCACAATCGGGTACTG
>JBEPXU010000117.1:0-6754 GCA_041641735.1 Ectothiorhodospiraceae bacterium | reverse complement strand
TGATGCTCACTAAACAGTGATCGCTAGAGATGCTCCGTAGTCAATTCGACACGATTACGGCCATTTTTCTTGGCCCGATACAACGCCTCATCGGCGGCCTTGATTAGGGATTCCGGGGCACAACGTTTACCGCTGACGGAAGATACCCCCAGGCTTACCGTCACCGGCGTTCTCTCCTCTATTTCACGGCGGATGCGCTCGGCGGCAAGGCCGCCCGATTCAAGATCGGTCTGCGGCAGCAACACCACAAACTCTTCACCACCGTAACGTACCGGCAGATCACCCGTGCGCACCACGTCACGCAAGATTTCTGCAACCTTCGCTAACAGGCGATCCCCCTCAAGATGGCCATGGGTATCGTTATAGCGTTTGAAATAATCGATATCGATCAGTAACAACGAGAGCGTGCCCTGGTAGCGCTCGACATTGTAGAGATCACGCTCGAGCACCTGCTTCATATAACGTCGATTACCCAGGCCGGTCAGGGCATCGTGTGTTGTCAACTCAAGGACTTCTGCATAGAGGCGCGCATGCTCGATCGCCAATCCGAGCTGGCTGGAAATGGCGGTGAAGGTATCAAGCATGGCAGGCCCGATCTCATAGTCCGGCGGCAGATAATAGTAGAAGACGCCAACGATCTTATTCTTGGCCTTGAGAGGCAGGATCAGATGTCCGTGTGGCTCACCGTGTATGTATGGCAGCGTATGGCGCGGATCACCGTCACAGTTATTGGTGATAATCACCTCGCCCTGTGCAGCGCGCCCGCAGAGACAGTCTCCCACCTTCATCCCTTCATGGGCACGATGAAAGTCATCGCTGGCCATGCGCTGCGCAGCCAGGCGCATTCGATCGCCTTTTTCCACCAGGAACACACCCATCGGGTAGGGTCTGGGCAGCTCAAGCAGCTGCTCCATTACCGTCATCACGAGATCGAGCAGCTCGCCCAGGTCATTCGTCTGGTTCACGGCACTGGCAGCCTGATAGAGGCTGGTCAGACGGTGATTCTGTGCCTTGAGCTCGCCTCTTGCCTGCTTCAGTTCCTCCAGCGCTTCCTGCCAGAGAATTTGCATGCGCTCGGCCTGCCGCACCCCTTGCCTGAGCACCCGGTTCTCACGACGCAAGCGCCCCAGTTCGTCGCTGTTCGGCTTATCCCCTTCGCTTGCCATCACTCGATCCCAGCGTAGATGATGTCAGTACCACAACGCAGGTTATAGAGGTAATCGATGGCCTCTGCGACGTGGGCAGGACCGATTACCGAGCCGTGCTGAGGGAGAATCGCGTCGATTTTTACCCCCTCCAACCGCTGGATAAATCCGCGTGTTGCCAGGTTGGAGGCCATGTATTCGGTATGAAACAGATTCAGCTTGCCGATGTGTGACTGAAACTCATCAATGACCAGCTGCCAGTCAGTGTCAACGGCTCCCCAGATATCACCGGAGAAAAGCGCCTTTGAGAAAGTGTCGTAGGTGGTCACTGCACCGGCAAAGTGAAGGAAGGGCGCCGGTATAAAACGCAGTGTGTTACCCGATGGCAGTTCATACTCCGGGTTTTCCTCAACATCGTAGTAGTCGTAGTCCCCCCTGCCGTAGTAGGGGAGCAAAACCTCGGTTCGCGGCGTGGTAAAGACCTTCATCGAGGGATTGATTTCAAGCCAATCGACCATCGAAGCCGCCACATCCGGGTCCTGATGGCACAACACCATACCCGTCAGCGACTCCGGCGGCATGATCTGCGCTACCCGCTCCTTTATCTGTGGAAAGTGCAGGCGACTTCCCGGATCGATGATGATGCCGCAATCACCGTCGCGTAGCAGATAGCCGTTGCAGCGAAAGACGCTCTCTTCGGAGAAACCGAGCCAATAGATAGCATGCTCCCCTTGCTGGAAGAGGAGTGTCGGGCGATCCAGTCTTTCAACCGCCTCGTTTATCCGTTCATCGCTGTACCAGCTCTGCACATCTCCCCCTTTGCTTTCTCATTTTTGTTTATGATGAGCATCACAAAAGATGCGGTGCGCCACACCGGCCTACCCCTTTCGTATCAGGCAGCGATACCCGTATGGCGCAAGAGTGCATCAATGGTCGGTTTGCGCCCGCGGAATTCGACAAAGAGCTCCATTGGTTCGCGGCTGCCGCCCTGCTCCAGGATGGTTTCCAGAAACGCAAGGCCGGTGCCCTGATTGAAGATCCCCTCTTCCTCGAAACGGGAGAAGGCGTCGGCTGAGAGCACCTCGGCCCATTTATAACTATAGTAACCCGCCGCATAACCGCCTGCGAAGATATGCGCAAAGCCGTGCTGGAAGCGGTTGTACTCGGGCGGTTCGACCACCGCAACCTCGGCACGCACCTCGTCAAGGATCTGCTGGATACGTCCTCCCTCCTCGGGTTGGTATTCCAGGTGCAGACGAAAGTCGAATAGCGAGAACTCCAGCTGGCGCACCATCTGCATCCCCGCCTGGAAATTCTTTGCCGCGATCATCTTGCCGTAGAGGTCGTCCGGGATCTTCTCACCGGTCTTGTAGTGCGCGGCGAAGAGATCCAGCGCCTCGCGCTCCCAACACCAGTTCTCCATAAACTGGCTGGGCAGCTCCACCGCATCCCACGGCACACCGTTAATGCCGGCAACATCGGCGGCATTGATGCGGGTGAGCATGTGGTGCAGACCGTGGCCGAATTCGTGGAACAGGGTCTCCACCTCATCGTGGGTGAAGAGCGCCGGGGTATCGCCCACCGGCGGAGCGAAGTTGCAGGTGAGATAAGCGGTGGGGATCTGTACCGTACCGTCCTCACGCTGACGACGGACAAGGCACTCATCCATCCAGGCTCCGCCACGCTTGTTCTGGCGGGCGTAGAGGTCGAGATAGAAACGGCCGCGTATCTCGCCCGCTTTGTCGTAGATCTCGAAAAAACGCACGTCCTCGTGCCAAGTGGAGATGCCCTCCACTTCGCGGATATCGAGACCATAGAGCCTGCCCACCACCTCGAACAGACCGCTCACCACCCGGTTCTCCGGGAAGTAGGGCTTGAGGTCTTCCTGGGAGATGGCGTACTTGGCCTGGCGCAGTTTTTCCGCGTAATAGGTGATGTCCCACGGCTGCAGGTCGTCCATGCCGTGCTCCTTGCGGGCATAGTCGCGGATCTCCTCCAGCTCCGCTTTGGCCAGATCCAGGGAGCGGCCGGCCAAATCGCGCAGGAAGTCGAGCACCTGCTGCGGGTCCTCCGCCATCTTGGTCTCAAGCGAGCGCTCGGCGTAGTTCTGGAAGCCGAGCAGCCCCGACAGTTCGTGGCGGATGGCGAGGATCTTCTCCATCACCTCGCTGTTGTCCCACTTGCCCGCATCGGGGCCTTTATCCGAAGCGCGTGTCACAAAGGCCTGGTAAACCTCCTCGCGCAGGGCACGGTCGTCGGCATAGGACATCACCGCAAAGTAGCTGGGGAACTCCAGGGTGACACGCCAGCCCTCCTGCCCCTCACGCTCAGCGGCCTGTTTGAGCATCCCCTTGCTCGAATCCGGCAGCCCGGCGACACCGGCCTCGTCGGTGATCAGCTTCGACCAGGCGTTGGTGGCGTCGAGCAGGTTATTGCTGAAGGTGGTGGTGAGCGTGGAAAGCTCGGATTTGAGCTCCTTGTAGCGGGCCTTCTGCTCCGGCGGCAGCGCCACACCGGAGAGGCGGAAGTCCCGCAGGGTGTTGTCGATGACCTTTTTCTGCGCGGTGTTCAGCGTTTCGTATTCGCCGCTGTTACGGATCGACTCAAAGGCCTGGTAGAGCTTTTCGTTCTGCCCCATCTCAGTGGCGTAGTCGGAAAGCCTGGGCAGGCAGGCCTCGTAGGCCTCGCGCAGTTCAGGACTGTTCACCACCGAGTTCATGTGCGAGACGGGCGACCAGATGCGGCTCAGGCGATCGTCCAGCGCCTCCAGCGGCTCGACCAGAGAGCTCCAGCTGTAATCACCGGCCGTCAGCAGGCGTTCCACCTCGTTCCGGTTCTCCGCCAGCACAGCGTCGATCGCCGGCTCCACATGCTCGGGCTTGATCGCCTGGAACGGCGGTAAATCATCCATCTGCAGCAGGGGGTTCACTTCACTCATGGTCATCCTCGGTTGATCCCGTCGGTTAGACCGCCATGCCCACCGGCATGGCGATTGGAAATAATGGGAATGGTAAACTTTTGAATGGCATCACTCTAGCGGCGATTCAAGCCACTTGCCTGCTTGCGCAAGAATATGACCGGGGCTAAACTTGCTTAACTCAAAACGTGACATGGAAGCACGTAAGGACAAACATGGACAGACCACTCAGGCACCAGCCCATCTTCGGCGCTGTGGGCAATAACCCGCTCACTCGCTTTCTGTTTAATTACCTCAACAGCGGTATCCGCGACGGCGCGAGCCTTGAAACCCGCTACGTCAATGCCATCACGCTCGTCGGTCTGCTCAATGTCACGATGTCGATCTTTATCGAGCACGCACTCGGTAAGACCGCTATCGCCGCGTTTATGTTCTGCATGGCCCTGCTGGCCACTATCAATGCACTGGCACTCCGGCATAACGGTAACGCCAAACGCGCTTCAAGCATCGTCCTGTTTATCACCCTGCTCATGTTCTCGGTAATGATGCTGGACGGGATGTACCAGAACACGGCGCTGATCTGGTTTCCGGTTTTTCCCGCCATTGTCTTTTTCTTCAAGGGAAAACGCGAGGGGCTGCTCTGGCTTGGCGCCCAACTCAGCGTCATTCTGCTGACTATGCTGGCCCAGTCACTCGAACTGTTGCATACACCGTTCAGCAATTCGGCACTGGCACTGCTTATCGTCAGCACCTCCACGGTCGGCACCATGGTCTACCTCTATGAATCCATGCGTGCCAAGGCCGAAGCCTCACTGCAACAGGCAAGGGAAGAACTTCACCACCTTGCCCATACCGATATGCTGACCGGGCTGCCCAATCGTACCGCCTTTTATGACCAACTACCCCATGAGCTCAACCAGGCGCAGCGCAACGACGAATTGCTCGCGGTACTGTTTATCGACCTGGACAACTTCAAGCCCATTAATGACACCTACGGCCATGAAGCGGGCGATGAACTGCTGCAACAGTCCGCTACCCGACTTAAACGACGACTTCGCAGCAGTGATTATATCGCACGCTTTGGCGGCGATGAGTTCGTTGCCATTTTGCCGGGGATCCATGAAAAGAAAGAGATCAATGCCATTGCTGAAAAGCTGATCGCGGCCCTGGCAATCCCTTTCGAGATTAACGGTCACACCTGCCGCATCGGGGTCAGCATCGGTGTCGGTCTCTACCCCAACTGCGCGGGCAGCGTGGACGAACTGGTGCAGCTTGCCGACCATGCCATGTACGCCGCCAAGCTGGGCGGCAAGAACAACTACGCCATGTGCCCACTGCTACAACGCGCAGACATCACCCCGTACAAAGGCAAATATACCTGCAGCAAAAGCTGCCTGCATGAACTCCCCGGCGAGGCTGTGCTCTAGCGCCACCACCTGTGCATCGACAGGTCGTCACACTTATAATGGCGCCTTATCCATTTTTCGAGCCAGATATGTCACACCCCTACGCCGAACTTACTCCCGATATCGTGCTCGACGCCGTAGAGTCTGCCGGCTACCTGCCAACCGGATCGCTACTGGCCCTAAACAGCTATGAAAACCGCGTCTACCAGATCGGCGAGGAACATGCCGGTTTCCTGGTGGCAAAATTCTATCGCCCTAACCGATGGAGCGACGTTCAGATTCAGGAAGAGCACGACTTTGCGCTGGAACTTGCCGCTCTTGAGATTCCCGTCGTCGCCCCGCTAGCCAATGAGCAAGGACAAACCCTGCGCCACTTCCATCGCTTCTGGTTTGCCCTCTTCCCACGCCGCGGCGGGCATGGTCCCGAACTGGACGATCCGGACACCCAGTATCGACTGGGACAGTTTCTCGGCCGCATCCATGCGGTTGGGGCGACACACCCCTTTGCACACCGCCCGGCCATCACCCCGACAGGCTTTGGCGATGAAAGTTTGAAGTTCCTGCTCGATAACGACTTCCTGCCGCCGGAGTATCGCGATCAGTACCGCGACCTTGCAGAAGAGTTGCTGGGGACGGTGCATCAGCGTTTCAGCGAAGTCGATTTCACCCCGATTCGCCTGCACGGCGACTTCCATCCCGGAAATATCCTCTGGACCGACAGCGGTGCCCACCTGGTGGATCTCGATGATTGTCGTATGGGCCCGGCCGTTCAGGACCTGTGGATGATGCTCAGCGGTGATCGAAATCAGATGATCCGGCAACTGGATGAGATCCTGGCCGGTTACGAGGAGTTTTTCGAATTCGACCGCCGCCAGCTGGCATTAATTGAACCGCTGCGCACCCTGCGCATTATCTACTACGCCGGCTGGTTGGCCCGACGTTGGAATGACCCGGCCTTCCCCATGGCCTTCCCCTGGTTCAATACGGTGAAATACTGGGAGGAGCAGATACTGACGCTGCGTGAACAGCAACTTCGCCTGGCCGAACCACCCCTGCAACTTGGTTAACTGTCTAGTATTCAAGCAAAAAAAAAGGAAGGCGGGGGTCGCCTTCCTTAAATCTTGGGGGTGTAACCAATGTCTGGTTACACACACTATATTAATCTATAGCAATTTAGTCAAGTAAATATTTGATAAAAATATCGGGTTATTTATCCCTGAAATCTAGACGGTCGAATCCGCCTCCACGTAAGGCGCAAAAAGCGGTCTCAGCTCTTCCAGCGTCTC
>JBEPXU010000116.1:0-6756 GCA_041641735.1 Ectothiorhodospiraceae bacterium | reverse complement strand
CCTGCCCAGCGGCCTGATGATGGCGATGTCCCGCCGTGACCTGCTCGAGACCCTCACCATGCAGGACCGCATTGCCAACAAGGCGAAGGATATCGCCGGGCTGATGCTGGGTCGAAAAATGAGCTTTCCCCCCGAACTCGCCGAGTTAATGCTCGATTTCGTCAAGCGCAGCGTGGCTGCCTCGGCCCAGGCCCAGACCGCCATTAACGAGCTGGATGAGCTGGTCGAAACCGGTTTTCGTGGCCGTGAAGTGGAATTGGTCGAGTCGATGATCACCAAGCTGGACGAAATCGAGGGTGATACCGATAAGATCCAGGTGGCGGTACGCAGCAAACTGTTTGAAATGGAGAAGGACCTGCCGCCGGTGGATGTGATGTTCATCTACCGGGTCATCGAGTGGATTGGAGACTTGGCAGATCTGGCCCAGCGTGTGGGCAGTCGTCTTGAAATCATGCTCGCGCGCTAAGGGGTAGTCTAAATGGAATACGCAACGATCTTCATTATTCTCGCCTGCCTGTTCGGTCTGTTCATGGCCTGGGGCGTGGGGGCTAACGATGTAGCCAATGCCATGGGTACCTCGGTCGGTTCCAAGGCGGTCAGCATCAAGCAGGCCTTTATCATTGCTGCTGTCTTTGAGTTTACCGGTGCCTTCCTCGCCGGTGGTGAGGTCACCAAGACCATTCGTAAGGGGATGATCGACGCCGATGTACTGGCCGCCAGTCCGGAGCTGGTGGTCTATGGGATGCTGGCCGCTTTGCTGGCGGCGGGGATCTGGCTGCTGGTTGCCTCCCGCGCCGGTTGGCCGGTCTCCACCACCCATTCCATCGTCGGTGCCATCGTCGGTTTTGCCGCCGTGGGTATCGGCATGGAGGCGGTCCAGTGGGGTAAGGTTGGCACCATCGTCATGAGCTGGGTGGTCTCGCCGGCGCTCTCCGGGGTGATCGCCTTCTGGCTGTTTGTCAGCGTGCAGCGATTTATCCTCGATACCCCTAATCCACTCGCCAGCGCCAAACGCTTTGTGCCGATCTATATCTTCCTCGTTGGTTTCATTATCGCCCTGGTGACCCTGTTCAAGGGGCTCAAGCATGTGGGCCTGCACCTCAGCATGATTGAGAGTTATGGGATTGCCGTCCTTATCGGTCTGGCGATCATGGTAGTGGGGATCTTCTTTATCCGTCGGCTGAAGTTTGATCCGGCTGCCGATGCCGACTTCCACTTCACCAATGTGGAGAAGGTCTTCGGCGTGCTGATGATCTTCACCGCCTGTGCCATGGCCTTCGCCCACGGCTCCAATGATGTGGCCAATGCGGTCGGCCCGCTGGCGGCAGTGGTCGGTATCGCACAGACAGGTGCCGTTGCTGCCAAGACAGTTATGCCCGCCTGGATACTGCTGCTGGGTGGTGCCGGGATCGTGATTGGTCTGGTGACCTATGGTCATAAGGTCATCGCCACCGTCGGTACCGGCATTACCGAACTGACCCCCAGTCGCGGTTTTGCCGCCACCCTGGGGGCGGCAACCACCGTCGTGATTGCCTCAGGGACAGGCCTGCCGATCTCCACCACCCACACCCTGGTGGGAGCGGTACTGGGTGTCGGGTTGGCCCGCGGCATCGCCGCACTGAACATGAATGTGGTACGGACGATCTTCCTCTCCTGGATCGTGACACTGCCGGCGGGGGCCGTTCTGGCGATTGTGTTCTTCTACATACTAAAAGGCATCTTTTCCTAATCGGGGAGAAACGGCATGTCCAAGCCTGATCAATATGCGGTGATGGGTAATCCCATCGCCCATAGTAAGTCACCCATGATCCATGCTCTGTTTGCCAAACAGACCGACCAGAACCTGGAGTACGGTGCGATTCCGGTCGAGATCGGGCAGTTCAATGAGGCCGTCGCCGGATTTCAGGCGGAAGGCGGCAAGGGATTGAATGTCACCGTGCCATTCAAGCGCGATGCCTGGCGACTGGTTGATGAGCGCAGTGAATGCGCCGAGCTGGCCGGTGCGGTTAACACGATTGTCATTCGGGAGGATGGCAGCCTCTACGGTGACAATACCGATGGTGTTGGTATGGTGCGAGACATCGTGCAAAACCAGGGTGTGACCATTGAGGGGAAAAAAGTGCTGATTCTCGGTGCTGGTGGTGCCGTACGAGGAGTACTCGGCCCCCTGCTGCAACAGCAACCTGCCGAGGTGGTGATCGCCAACCGCACCCCTGAGCGGGCACAGGAGCTGGCCGATGCCTTTGAAGAGTATGGCAATGTAGATGGGTGCGGTTTTGATGACCTTGACGGTTCGCGCTATGAGATTGTGATCAACGGTACCTCCGCCAGCCTTAAGGGCGAGGTACCACCACTGCCCGAAGGTATTCTTGCAAAGAACGCATTCTGCTACGACATGATGTATGGCGGCGAGCCGACCGCATTTATGAATTGGGCTGAGGAAGAGGGGTGCCAAATGACCAGTGATGGCCTCGGCATGCTGGTGGAGCAGGCCGCCGAGTCATTCAATATCTGGCGGGGTGTGCGTCCTGATACCGCGGCGGTGATCAGGGGCGTGCGCGAAGCGATTGCTGGCTAGCCGGTCCCGGCTATCGGCGTGGCGGTAATACCGCCACGTTAGAATTTGCGCGCCATATTGCCATAGGCGCTGACGTTGAACAGATCTTTCTCTTTCTCTTTTTGAGTATTTTCCTTGGAACTCTTAAGCAGTTCCTCGAAATCATCCTTTTTCTCTGCGAGCATCTTTTTGCGGCGCTCACTCCTTCTACGCTCCGGGCCGTCCCAGGGCTTGTTCCGCCAGTTGACCGCACGGCGTTCGTTATTATAGCTGCGGTGGATAAACTCACGCATGACGACAATTTCCCCGCGAATGACGCCCCCGTTGAGCTTCTTTATCGCTTTGAGTGCCAGCTTGTCGTTGTCAAACTCCGCGACGGCATAGTAGCTTCGCCCACCATCCTCGAGCTTGTGATTTACCATGCGAAAACGGGCCTTCTTGGCGAAGCCCTTAAAGAAGTGCATCACATCATTGAGCGTAGTCGTCGACGAGAGATTGCCGATAAACACTTCCATGTATATCCCCCTATAGTTAAGGTGCGTATCCGAGCAGTATAGAATCTGACGGCTTAAATGCAATATCTGGCGGCTAATTGTTGCGATGTTCGCGCTTAAGCTTCGCGTAGTGTGCAGCCGAGTAGCCGAACCAGTCCCACTCCTCATCCGTTAGTGGCCGACCTTTTTTCACCGGACTGCCAAGCCACAGATAACCGCCTTCCAGGGTCTTGCCCGGCGGAACCAGGCTTCCGGCGGCAAGCAGCACCCCATCCTCAAGGATTGCACCATCAAGAATGGTCGAGCCCATGCCGATGAGGCAGCGGTTACCGATTGTGCAGCCATGCAGGGTGACATTGTGGCCGATAGTGACATCATCGCCGATAACCAGGGGATAACCGCCGGGCGCGCCACCATGATCATGCGTGACATGCAGTACCGACCCATCCTGAACATTGCTGCGGGCGCCGATGCGTATGTAATTGACGTCGCCCCTGATGACGGCCATCGGCCATACCGAGCTGTCCTCAGCCAGTTCCACATCACCAATGACCACCGCCGCCTCATCGACATATGCGCTGTCGGCGAGCCGGGGCTGAATCTCTTTAAAGCGTCGTATTGTCATGATCGTACCGTAGACTTCATCAATCGGTGTGACAGTGTAAACCGCTTTGGCTCAGACGGAAAACGGCGAGAAGGGCAATAACGCATTGAGGTTATTGTCTGCGCGGCTTGAATGGTTTTTCATTCAAGTGTGCTTACTGCAAGGTATTTGTGGTTATCGCGATGACAGCAGAAAAGCATAAACCTCTAAATAGATAGGGTCATTGTGACTTTTGTAAATGTACTCGATAACGGTTTCAGGAAAGGCCGTTTAAAGTCTTTGTTTAAGCAGTCTCGTCGGGAAGACGGGCACAGGGAAAGAGTAAGGAGGGGTCAACATGGAAACGTTTAGCAAGGGGCAGCAGCCCGCTGGGATTGCCGCCAACGGAGGTGTGGTCGTGCAACTGGATGTCTTTGCCGCCATTCAGGCCCACGTACAGTGGAAGCAGCGGCTGCTGAAATACATCAATGGTGAGAGCGAAGAGAAGCTGGAACCGGAGGTGGTCGGTAACGATTGTCTCTGCGCACTGGGCCAGTGGATCTATAGCGAGGGTGAGAAGAAATACGGTGAACACGCCAAGTTTCAGGCGTTAAAGGCGATCCACAGCGACTTTCACTCACACGCAGCAGAAGTCGTTTTCGCCGTGGATCGGGGTGAGAACGACTACGCCCTGAAACTCCTCCAGAACGGCACCTACCCGAAAATATCCAACCGGATAAAATCGATCCTTGCAGGACTCTCGCTGGAGTTCGATTTCGATTAGGCGAGGTATAGCGTTGAGCCCTGGAGGATTTAAAAAAGTGTTTGCTTAGATAAAGGCGCTGTGACGGTACGCAAACTGCAGGTCAGTCCCCTCAATAGTATGTAGCGGCAGAAAACAAAAACCGGGCAATGATGCCCGGCTTTTGTGTTGATGGCCGCCAGAGGTGTGCACACGGTCGCTTTTTACTCTTAGCCGCCCACAACACCTCTCGGTGAAAAATGCCTATCTCATTGTGACCAGCTCTTCGGCGCTGGTGGGGTGGAGCGCGACGGTGTCGTCCAGGTCTTTCTTTGTCGCCCCCATTCTCAGAGCAACGGCAAAGCCCTGCAGCATCTCGTCCACGCCGTGGCCGATCATGTGGATCCCGACCACCTTCTCCTGGGCACCGACGCAGACCAGCTTCATTGCGGTGTTGGTCTTGTGCGGGGTCAGGGCGTTGTACATCGGAGTGAAGGTGGTCTGGTAGACCTTGACCGCGTCGCCGTGCTCTTTGCGCGCTTCTTCCTCGGTCAGTCCTACGGTGCCGATGGGCGGGTGGCTGAACATCACGGTGGGGATGTTGTTGTAGTCCAGTCTGCGCTCCGGCTGGTTGTTGAACAGTCGGTCGCCGAGGCGGCGGGCGGCGGCGATGGCAACAGGGGTCAGTTGGGCACGGCCGGTTACATCGCCCAGCGCGTAGACCCCCTCCACACCGGTCTCCTGAAACTCATCAGTGGGGATGTAGCCGCGCTCGTCGGTTTTCACCCCGGCCGCCTCCAGGTTGAGGTCGGCGGTCAGCGGCTCTCGGCCGATGGCCCAAATCAGGGTGTCGAAGCCCTGCATGATGTGGCCGCCCTGGGCGGTGAGGGTCAGCTTGCCGTCGGGGCCCTTCTCCACCTTCTCCAGGTTGATGTTGGGCATGATGTTAACGCCGTCGTTGACCATCTCCTCCATCAGCGTCTCGCGCAGCATCGCATCGAAGCTGGAGAGGAAGTGCTGACGGCGTAGCAACAGGTCGACCTCGGAGCCCAAGGCATTGAGTAGGCCGGCCAGCTCGACGGCGATGTAGCCGGCACCGACCACGGCGACCCGTTTGGGTTGTTCGGTGAGGGCGAAAAAGCCGTTGGAGTCGATGCCGTGCTCGGCACCGGGGATCTCCGGGATCATTGGCTTACCGCCGGGGGAGATGACGATGTGGTCGGCGGTGTACTGCTCGCCGTTCACCTCCAGGGTGTGGGCGTCGACGAACTTCGCCTGGCCCTTGAGCCAGTCGATATTGGAGTCGGTGAGGTAGTTGCCGTACCAGTCATTGATCCCCTGGATCAGATCCTCCCGTCCCTTGACCAGCGCTCCCCAGTCGAAGTCATTGACCATGACATCAAAACCATACCCCTGTGCATCGCGAATGGCGTGGGCGAGCGAGGCGCCATACCACATCACTTTCTTCGGTACGCAGCCGACATTAACGCAGGTGCCGCCCATCTTGGCCATTTCGACCACGGCGGCCTTTTTGCCATACATGGCCGCACGCTCCGCAGCGGAGAGGCCGCCGCTGCCGCCACCGATGGCGAGGAGATCGTAGTGTTTGCTCATAGTCCTTCCTGTTCTCTGCAACGTAATGGGTGTTCAGCAATCGTTTGATTCTAACAGCCGTAAGCGGCGCTGTCCTGAACACCAGTAAATGATATGGGGATGGCCGTTGGAGATTACAGTCGCCTTATTTGTGTATGGGAATTAAAGACTGATAATATTCTCGGGAAGACAACAGCAAGGGATCGCGGCAACCGGGAGAGTCAATGGAGTCGATTACATACCAGTACCGTTTCCGCTTCGATAGTGGCCGCGAAGAGGTTTTTGACGTCCAGCTTGACGGCAGGAGTCTCGATTCGCTAGATCCGACTCCGCAGAACCCGCCGGAGTGGACCCGCCTGGATAACCACAAGTGCGAACACTGCCCACTCGATTCTCTGGAGGTCTTTTTCTGCCCCCTGGCGGTCCATTTGGTTCCCCTGGTGGAGAGAATGGGCGATGTCACCTCCATCGATAATGTGGATGTAACCGTCAAGCTCGATGATCGCATCGTCACCCGCAGT
This sequence comes from Ectothiorhodospiraceae bacterium, assembly GCA_041641735.1. GTDB lineage: Bacteria > Pseudomonadota > Gammaproteobacteria > Thiohalomonadales > Thiohalomonadaceae > JAPHTQ01. Next base: position 266 of record JBEPXU010000116.1, on the reverse strand, counting down.
GCAACCGCCCAGGAGGGGATTAGCGCGCTGATGGGGATCATCACCGCCACCAGCGGCTGCCCCCATACGGTCTTTTTCAAACCGATGGCCCGTTTCCATCTTCCCTTTGCCAACACGGAGGAGACCTTCTATCGTGCCGCCTCCATGTATATGCTGGGGCAGTACTATCGCTGGCAGGCGGGCAAAAGCGTGGACCTGGAGTTGGATGGTCTGTTTAATTTTTACAGTCAGGTGGCCACGGTCAACAAGGGCATTGCCAAGCGGTT
>JBEPXU010000115.1:0-6794 GCA_041641735.1 Ectothiorhodospiraceae bacterium | reverse complement strand
CCGGAGAGAAACTCGACATGGGCATATCGAAGAAATTAATCAGGCCACGCAGAAGATTTTCGAAGGGCAGATATTCGCCAAACGGCACCAAATGGCGTTTGCGGTAAAAACCGTGATGGGAGCCCAGACTCATCAGGGTCGTGTAATAACGTTCTCCGTCCTCATCGAGAAGCGGAACACCGAGAATAAGATCCGTACCCTTTTGCTGCAGCAGGCTCGACAACTCTGCAAAATAGCCATCGGCCAGCTGATGATAATAAACGGTAATGGAATTCTCAGGCCAGACAATCAGATCGCTGTCATCCAGATTCTCGCTTGTCAGATAGGCGTAACGGTCCAGGCGCAACTGGATCGCCGCCGGGTCCCATTTGGTGCTCTGGGGCACATTACCCTGAATTAGCGTGACACGCAGCGGACCGTCCACCGGCTCGGTCCAGTGGATTGGTACCAGCGCCATCCCCCCGCTCCAGATCCCCAGCAGAGCAAAGCCCCCCCAGGCCAGTGCTACTCCACGTTGACGCCACAACCACAGCACCAGGCCAGCACTAATACTGCACAGCAAAGTGAGCCCATACATTCCAATAAGCGGTGCATAGCCCCGCAGGGGCGAGTCAATCTGACTGTAACCGAGAGAGAGCCAGGGAAAACCGGTAAGAAACCACCCCCTGAACCACTCGATAACGGTCCATACAATCGGAAACCAGAGCAACAGCTGCACCGTCTCGGAGAGATTGAGACGAAGCGTGACACGCCTGGCAAGATAACCGGCCAGTGCAGGGAAGAGGGAGAGAACCAGAACAAACAGCAGCGTCAGTAGCGCAGCAAGCGCAACGGGTGTATGACCAAAGGTGTGAATGGCCACATACACCCAGGTAACGCCAACACCGAACAGACCCATACCGAAAAGCAGGCCATACCAGGCTGCCCGGCGCGGACTTCCCTGCCGCCACAAAAAGAACAACGGTACCAGTGACAGTACGGCCAGCGGATAGAGGTTAAAAGGGGCGAAGGCCAGAGGCTGAAGTGCCCCGGCGATCACAGCGATCAGAGACCTGGTGTATTCACTCCGCAGGAATCGCTGAATCACTGGCATCCGCCTCCCCATCATCACCGTCATCCTGTGGTGCCGGGGCAACCTCCAGCAGATAGATACGGCGGTTATCCGCCCGCTGCACGGTAAAGCGGTAATCGTTTAAATCAATCCGCTCTCCCCGTTTGGGCATATGACCAAAGGCGTTCATCACCAGTCCAGCCACGGTGTCGAACTCCTCATCACCAAAGGTGGTGCCGAAGTGCTCATTGAACTCATCGATGGGAGTCAGGGCACGCACCGTGTAGCTTTCTTTGCCGGCGGGCAGGATATAATCCTCGCTGTCGACATCGTGCTCATCCTCGATCTCACCGACGATCTGCTCCAATACATCCTCAATGGTCACCAGTCCCGCAACACCGCCGTATTCATCAACGACAATCGCCATGTGATTACGGCTGGTCTGAAACTCACGTAACAAGACATTAAGACGTTTGCTCTCGGGAACAATCATCGCCGGACGCAGAATCTCGCGGATATTGAATTCATTGTTCTCACTGGGAGCCACGAAAGGCAACATGTCCTTGGCGAGGATAATGCCAACGACCTCATCACGGTTCTCGCCAATTACCGGAAAGCGGGAGTGTGAGGAGTCGATAATGACCGGAAGAAAATCCTCCACCCTGGCTTCACGCTCGATCACCTCCATCTGAGAGCGCGGGATCATAATATCTCTCACCTGCATCTCGGAGACCTCCATGACCCCTTCGATCATGCTAACGGCATCGTGGTCGAGCAACGCGCGCTGCTGGGCTTCGACGAGAAATTGCAGGAGGTCTTCCTTGTCTTTTGGCTCGGACTGGAGGAATTGTCCAAGACGTTCGAGCCAGTTACGAGGTCGTCCTTCCTCGCCAGGTCGGTCTTCGTTCATGCGGGGGATATCTCATTCATACGGATTTGCATAGCCTAGGCCAGCGAGGAGTTCAATTTCAAGCCCTTCCATCTCCTGAGCCTCGGCATCTTCCATGTGATCATAGCCAAGCAGATGCAGAACACCGTGCACTACCATGTGCGCCCAGTGAGCCTGCAACGGCTTATCCTGTTGTACTGCTTCATCAGCCACCACACTGGCGCAGATGATAATATCGCCCAGCAACGGGAGTTCGACACCGGGGGGCGCCTCGAAGGGAAAGGAGAGCACATTGGTCGGTTTGTCCTTGCCGCGATAGGTTCGATTGAGTTCTGTGATCTCCGCCTCGTCGGTGATACGGATAGTCAACTGGCTCTCCCCTTGCCGCTCACCCAGCACCTGTTTAACCCAGGTCTCGATTGCACCAACACCGGGCACACCCAGACGCTCGCTCTCCTCAGCGGAAAGGATATTCTGCAGGTCGATTTCCAGTTCCATCAGTCGGAACCGCTCTCCCGATCATACTGATCGTAGGCGCCGACAATGCGCTGAACCAACGGATGACGCACCACATCCTTGGCAAGGAAGAAGGTAAAGCTAATGCCATCAACATCCTTAAGCACCTCCACTACCTGGCGCAGACCCGACTTGGTCCCGCGCGGCAGATCGATCTGGGTCACATCGCCGGTGATCACCGCGGTGGAGCCAAAGCCGATACGGGTGAGAAACATCTTCATCTGCTCCGGGGTGGTGTTCTGCGCCTCATCGAGAATGATAAAGGCCTCGTTAAGGGTTCGACCACGCATGTACGCAAGCGGCGCCACCTCGATCACGTTGCGCTCTATCAGTTTGGCCACCCGCTCAAAACCCATCATCTCGTACAGCGCGTCGTAGAGGGGACGCAGATAGGGGTCAACCTTTTGCGCCAAATCCCCTGGCAGGAAACCGAGCCGCTCCCCCGCCTCCACCGCCGGCCGAGTGAGAATGACACGACGTACCTCATCCCGCTCCAGCGCCTCCACCGCACAGGCCACGGCAAGGTAGGTCTTACCGGTACCGGCCGGGCCAATGCCGAAATTGATATCGTGGGTAACAATGTTATGCAGGTATTTCTTTTGGTTGGGTCCGCGCCCTTTCACCACACCCCGCTTGGTGCGAATCACCACCTCTTCGACTTCAAGCTCCTCTTCCAGCAACTCCTCGACACCGGACTCCTGCAGGTAAAGATGCACCCGCTTGGGATTCAGCGCCTCACTGGAAGAGACCTCGTAAAGGTCCTTTAACACCTCGGCGGTGGCACGCACCGACTCGCCATCGCCGATAATACGGAAGCTATTGCCCCGATTATTGATCTCCACACCCAGGCGGCGCTCGATCTGACGCAGGTGTTCATCAAACTGGCCGCAGAGATTGGCCAGCCGTGGGTTATCGGCCGGCTCCAGTGAAATATCGAGACTTTCAGCGGTATCGTTCAAGGTGATCCTTTTTACTTTCGATTTAAAAATACTTTATCCAATCAGCTCGCCGCGCAGGGAGTTGGGCAGGGCCTCGGTGATGCGCACCTCGACGAACTGTCCGGTCAGGGCCTGGTCGCCAGGAAAATTCACCACACGGTTATTCTCGGTCCGCCCGGCGATCTCCGCTTCGTTCTTGCGCGATGTCCCTTCGACCAGCACCTTCTGTGTCGTACCAACCATCGCTTCACTGATGGCACGGGCCTGTTCGTTGATTTTAGTCTGCAGCCGGGCCAGGCGCGCCTTTTTCACTTCCAACGGGACATCGTCAGGCAGGTCGGCCGCCGGGGTGCCGGGACGAGGGCTGTAGATAAAACTGAAGCTCTGGTCGAAACCGACCTCCTCGATGAGCTTCATGGTGTCCTCAAAGTCTGCGTCGGTCTCGCCGGGGAAGCCGACGATAAAATCGGAGGAGAGACAGATATCGGGGCGCATCTCGCGCAGGCGGCGGATCTTTGACTTGTATTCCAGCGCCGTGTGGCCCCGCTTCATCATCGCCAGAATGCGGTCGGAACCGGACTGCACCGGCAGATGCAGGAAACTGACCAGCTCCGGCACCTCGGCATAGGCCTCGATCAGACTGTCGGAGAGCTCCACCGGGTGCGAGGTGGTGTAACGGATACGCTCGATGCCGTCGATGGCGGCTACGTAGTGGATCAGCAAGGCGAGGTCTGCGATCTCGCCATCGTGCATCACGCCACGGTAGGCATTGACGTTCTGCCCCAGCAGATTGACCTCCCGAACCCCTTTGGCCGCCAGCCCGGCCACCTCGGCGATCACATCATCGAAGGGACGGCTCACCTCCTCGCCTCGGGTATAGGGCACCACGCAGAAGGTGCAGTACTTGGAGCAGCCTTCCATGATGGAAACAAAGGCGGTCGGTCCCTCTGCCCTGGGCTCGGGCAGGCGGTCAAACTTCTCGATCTCGGGGAAACTGACATCCACGACCGCCCGTCGATGCGCTTCCACCTCGCCGAGCATCTCCGGCAGACGATGCAGGGTCTGCGGGCCGAAGACGATATCGACAAAGGGGGCACGGGTACGAATGGCCTCACCCTCCTGACTGGCAACACAGCCACCCACACCGATGATGATGTTTGGGTTTTTCTCCTTCAGCGGCCGCCATTTTCCGAGTTGCGAGAAGACCTTCTCCTGCGCCTTCTCGCGCACCGAGCAGGTGTTGAGCAACAGCACATCGGCCTGCTCGGGAGTGTCGACCGTCTCCAGGCCACAGGTGACGCCGAGCGCATCGGCCATGCGGGCCGAGTCGTACTCGTTCATCTGACAGCCAAAGGTTTTGATAAATACTGAGCGCATAACGAATTAGCCACCTGCTTGCCCGCATGGCGGTATCACCGGACGGGCGTAAAAGGGAACCGGGCATTTTACGTGACTTGCCCGGCGGGTACCAGCAACCCCAGGAGAAGGCTTCCATCAAAAACCATCACTACTTCAGGGATACTATATCCCTGGATAAACCGAAGACCGGAGGCGCCACCCTACCGCAATGGAATGTCGTGAATAGACTCGTACCTACCTGAAACCCTTTTGCACACATAAAAAAAGCCGCCCAAAGGCGGCTTTTTCCATACCGAATATTAGGCTTATCGGTCGTAACTGGGCTCGGCCGCGATCTTGTGGATCGCCAGGTCAGCCCCCTCATACTCCTCTTCCTCGGAGAGGCGCAATCCCAACACGGCTTTTAGGATGCCGTAAACCACAAAGCCACCGACAAGCGCGATGACCAGCCCCATCACGGTCCCGGAAAGCTGGGACATAAATGTAACGCCACCCATGCCACCGAGTGACTTGAGACCGAAGATACCGGCAGCGATACCGCCCCATGCTCCGCATAGGCCGTGCAGCGGCCAGACACCGAGCACATCATCGATCTTCCACTTGTTCTGCACCAGAGTGAAGGTCCAGACAAACAGGCCGCCGGCGATACCGCCGGTGATAAGTGCCCCCAGCGGGTGCATCAGATCGGAGCCGGCACAGATCGCCACCAGGCCGGCCAGCGGTCCGTTGTGGACGAAGCCCGGGTCATTCTTGCCTGCCAGCAGTGCCACCAGAATGCCGCCAACCATCGCCATCAGCGAATTGACCGCCACCAGACCGGAGATGCCGTCAACCGCCTGGGCTGACATGACATTAAAGCCGAACCAGCCGACGGTCAGAATCCAGGCACCCAGAGCGAGAAAGGGAATGCTTGAGGGCGGATGGGCAAACACTTCACCGTTTTTCCCATAACGCCCCTTGCGGTGGCCCAATAGCAACACAGCGGCCAGTGCAATCCACCCCCCTACGGCATGCACGACAACGGAACCGGCAAAATCGTGGAACTCCGCACCGAAGGTGGCGGACAGCCAGGACTGGATACCGAAATTGCCGTTCCAGGTGATACCCTCGAAGAAGGGATAGACCAGTGCCACAAGGAGGAATGTGGCCACCAGCTGCGGATAGAACTTGGCGCGCTCGGCGATTCCGCCCGAAATAATTGCCGGGATTGCCGCAGCAAAGGTCAGCAGGAAGAAGAACTTCACCAAATCATAACCATTATTGACGCTCAAGGCCTCGGCGCTATCAAAGAAACCGGTACCGTAGGCCACCGCATAGCCGATGAAGAAATAGGCGATGGTCGAGGCGGCAAAATCGGTAATGATCTTTACCAGGGCATTGACCTGGTTCTTTTGGCGCACCGTGCCCACCTCAAGGAAGGCAAAGCCCGCATGCATAGCGAGCACCATAATGGCGCCCAGCAGGACGAACAAGGTGTCGATAGCGCTAGTCTGTTCCATTGATTATCCCCATATTGAACAACAAATGGCTACATTTGGTGCAAGATTCGCACCAACATTGTGCCTACTTAGAAAACAGTAAGTTACAGAGGGTCAATCAGAACAAATACCAACAGATGCACTACATTCGTGCATTTTAATATTGGTTGCCCCAATTAGGGGCGGTTATTGCGCGACTTTATGGGGCAAACACGTAACAGAAGCGCATCGATATCAGTCTGCTTCGTCCGGGGCAGCGTCCCGTCTCCTCCAGTTTCGCCACCTTTGACCCATTTTTTCCCCCAGAACCAATAGACAGGGTGTCAAAATCAGGGTCAGCACCGTCGCAAAGGTCAGTCCGCCGGCCACGCCGGTCGCCAGCTGCACCCACCACTGGGTAGAGGGTGCGCCACTGGTCACCTCCCGGTGTAACAGATCGATATTGAGCTTAAGCACCATCGGCATCAGTCCGAGAATGGTGGTTATCGTGGTCAGCAGCACCGGGCGCAGGCGCTGAGCGGCGGTACGCAACACGGCCTCTGCCGCCTCCATGCCCGTTTTAC
>JBEPXU010000114.1:0-6808 GCA_041641735.1 Ectothiorhodospiraceae bacterium | reverse complement strand
GAAGATAGTCGAGCTATCCCTGTCGTTGGCATTGTTGTTATGGAGCCTGCTTGGTGTTTTCTTTATTTTCTTTAGTGGGCGAAGTCTTTTAAGAAAAATAACACTGCCACTGTTTCTGTTTTTCTTTCTGTTTAATATCGGTTCCTACAATATCGGGAATTCACCTATCGACTTTCAGCAGTCGACCCTGATTGTTGATTATTTCTACTGGTGGTTCTGGGAGGTGGTGGAGAATTACGGTCTGGCCGCTTTGCCCCTGCTTATTCTGCTTGTCCCGGTAATTATCGTTATCGAGCGCTTGCCAAAATATTCAAAGCTGAACTTCTCCAGGAACACCTATCTTATCCCGATAAGCTCGGTGCTATTGGTCATTGTCGGCTTGCAGTACAGTGATGGCTTCGTTGACAGGTACCCCTCATTCTTCAGAATCCCCGCACTACTGGTGTTTGCCGGTAAAAGCGAGCTTTACGAAGGAAAGCGGGATGCGGTTGTCTACGCCGAACCAATAACTCCGCAGGTGGATAAGATTGTCTTGATCATAGATGAAAGTATCCGTGCGGATGTTCTGGGGGTGAATGCCTATCCAAAGGAGACGACCCCGTATCTGGACTCGCTGAAAACCGGAGTGGTTAATTTCGGTCAGGCGGCAGCCTCGACAAACTGTAGCGACTATTCCAATCTCATCCTCAGGTCGGGACTGAAAAAATCGGATATTCCAGACAGCGCGCAAACGAGCCTTAAGACTCCGTCGATATGGCAGTTTATGAGAAAGGCGGGCTATCACAATGTCTACCTGGATGCCCAGAGTAAAGAGGAGTGGGCGAACTACCAGAATTTCATGGATGAGAATGAGGCTTCGTTCATCGATGAACTGTTATGGCTTCGCCAGGACGAGGCCTATGAAAGCGACGGCGTTGCACGCAAGAAGCTGGTGGAGCTTCTGAACGAGCCCGGCAAGACATTTATCGTGCTTAATAAGTACGGCATGCATTTTCCTTACTTCAGAAGTCATCCCAAGGAGTACAACGACTTTAGCCCTGAACTTGAGCAGGGCGAGCCGATGAACGACAGGGAGCGATCGCTGAACTCCTATATGAATGGGCTGCGCTGGAGTGTGGACGACTGGTTTAAAGGACTGCTATCAAAAAGCGCGGAGTTTCGGCCTTACGTCTTCATCTATACCGGCGATCACGGGCAAAACATCGTGGATGACGGAACCCTGGCCACCCATTGCAGGCCGAGGGCCAATCGTTTCGAAGGCATCGTGCCGATGATGGTTTTCTCCAATAGCGACGTGCTACTGGAGGAGTTCAAGGCGGCACAACCCTCCGGTTACGACAAGACCAGCCATTTTCAGGTTTTCCCGACGTTGCTTGATCTTGCCGGTTACGATAAGTCCTGGGTCAGAGGCCACTACGGTGCTTCGCTGAGTGAGCCTCCCGCTTCACCACCGGAGTTTTTTGTGGGGGATGTCCATGGACGCGGCTCTGTCAGGCAGTGGGTTCCAATATTTACTGCAGAGGCTGACAGTAATTAGCTGTACGCAGGGTTTTGGCACGATCACGCTTTCTTTCTTCGTTTCACTTAATGTCCATTTCGATAGTAAAAAACTATCGTCTAAGTATATAGCATCAATTGTACAAGGGCTTGTCCGACTGCTATTCCTTTCTCACTAGCTAACGCTTTTTACGCAAGGAAGGAGACGCCGTTATGTCCGAGAGCAAATGCCCCTTTCACCACACGGCCGGTAGCGGTATGTCGAACAGGGACTGGTGGCCGAACCGCCTGAACCTCGACATCCTGCGCCAGCACTGCAGCAAGTCCGATCCGATGGGTGCGGGATTCAACTACCGTGAGGAGTTCAGGAAACTCGACCTGTCGGCGGTGAAAAGGGACCTGCAGACACTGATGACCGACTCCCAGGAGTGGTGGCCGGCGGATTACGGCCACTACGGCCCGATGTTCATCCGCATGGCCTGGCACAGCGCGGGTACCTATCGGATGGGTGATGGCCGCGGTGGTGCCGGGACCGGTAACCAGCGTTTCGCCCCGGTCAACAGTTGGCCGGACAACGTCAATCTGGACAAGGCGCGTCGGTTGCTCTGGCCGATCAAGCAGAAGTACGGACGCAAAATCTCCTGGGCAGACCTGTTTATTCTTACCGGCAACGTTGCGCTGGAGTCGATGGGCTTCAAGACCTTCGGTTTTGCCGGCGGGCGCGAGGATGTCTGGGAGCCGGAGAAGGATATCTACTGGGGCAACGAGGAGGAGTGGCTGGACGACAAGCGCTACTCCGGCAACCATGAAGAGCTGGAAGACCCGCTCGCAGCGGTGCAGATGGGGCTCATCTATGTGAATCCGGAGGGCCCCAACGGTGAGCCGGACCCGGTCGCTTCCGGTCGTGATGTGCGCGAGACCTTCGCCCGCATGGCGATGGACGACTACGAGACGGTGGCGCTCACCGCCGGCGGCCACACCTTCGGCAAGTGCCACGGTGCCGGCGATGCGGCGCTGGTCGGTCCCGAGCCCGAGGCGGCACCGATGGAGCAACTGGGTCTCGGCTGGAAGAGCGGCCACGGCAGCGGCAAGGGCGGCGACCAGATCGGCAGCGGCCTTGAGGGGGCCTGGACGCCCACCCCGACGAAGTGGGACATGAGCTACCTGGAGATGCTGTTCGATAACGAGTGGGAGCTGACCAAGAGCCCGGCGGGCGCCTGGCAGTGGACGCCGAAGCAGGCGACCGACAGCAACCAGGCACCGGCCGCGGAGGATGCCTCGCAGAAACGGCCCATCATCATGACCACCGCCGATATGTCGATGCGCATGGACTCCATCTACGAGCCGATCGCGCGTCACTTCCGTGACAATCCCGAAGAGTTCGCCGACGCCTTCGCCCGCGCCTGGTTCAAACTGACCCATCGCGACATGGGGCCCAAGTCGCGCTATCTCGGTCCCGAGGTGCCGCAGGAGGATCTCATCTGGCAGGACCCGATCCCCGAGGTGGATCACGAACTGATTGATGACAAGGATATCGCTTCACTGAAAGTACAGGTTCTCGATAGCGGTCTCTCCGTCGGCGAACTGGTCTCTACCGCCTGGGCCTCCGCCTCCATCTTCCGCGGTTCCGACATGCGCGGCGGCGCCAACGGCGCCCGTATCCGTCTTGCACCGCAGAAGGATTGGGAGGTTAACCAGCCGAAGCAGTTGGCGAAGGTGTTGCAGACACTCGAAGGTATCCAGAGTACGTTCAACAGCACGCAGACAGGTAATAAGAGGGTGTCGTTGGCCGACCTCATCGTGCTGGCCGGTTGTGCCGCTGTGGAGAAGGCCGCCAAGGCGGCCGGTTACGATGTGACGGTACCGTTTGCGCCGGGCCGCATGGATGCCACTCCGGAGCAGACCGACGAGGAGGCCTTCGAGGTGCTGGAGCCGGTGGCGGACGGTTTCCGTAACTATCAGAAGAGAAAGTTCTCTGTTCCGGCCGAGCAATTGCTGCTGGATCGGGCACAACTGCTTACCCTGAGCGCGCCGGAGATGACGGTGCTGGTGGGCGGTATGCGCGTGTTGAATACCAACGTCGGCGACAGCCGACACGGCATCTTCACTGATAGTCCGGAGGTGTTGAGCAATGATTTCTTCGTCAACCTGCTCGATATGGGGACGGAGTGGAAGGCGACCTCTGAGGGGGAGGAGTTGTTCGAGGGGCGTGATCGCAACAGCGGCGAGCTGAAGTGGAACGCTACCCGTGTCGATCTCATCTTCGGTTCCAACTCCGAGTTGCGCGCCCTGGCCGAGGTTTACGCCACGGCCGATGCCGGGGAGAAGTTCGTCAACGACTTTGTCCTTGCCTGGGACAAGGTGATGAATCTGGATCGTTTTGACCTTGCTGAGTGATCTTTTGGCACCGACTCTGCAGTCTTGATTTGTGAATAGGCCGGGCAGCATGCCCGGCTTTTATCTATACCGTTGTCGTATTACTGGCAATACGCCCACCACCTGCCTGCTTAGCCTGGTACATGGCCATGTCTGCGGAGCGAAGTAATTCGTCGACGCTCTTACCATCATCCGGATAGAGGCTAATGCCGATGGAGGCACTCAGGTCCAGTTGGATGCCCTGGTTTACGAAAGGTTTGTTTAGCGTATCGCGCAATTTATTGGCGACCTTGAGAGTACTGACCTGATCACCGGTGGAGGGGAGAATGACACAGAATTCATCGCCACCGAGTCGGGCGACGGTATCTTCATCACGTACGTGACTCAGCAGTCTCCTTGATACTTCCCTAAGAACCTCGTCACCGGTTTTATGACCGTGTTGATCATTAATCGGTTTGAATTTGTCCATGTCGATGGCAATGAGGGCAAACGGTTCCTTATGCCGTTGTTTCTGTGCCACGGTGTAGGAAAGGCGTTCATTAAACAGCCGGCGGTTGGCCAATCCAGTCAGTGGGTCGTGCAATGCAATGTGTTTAATTGCACGACGATCCTCAAGAATCACCCATAGCATCACAGAGAGAAGTAGTGCGATAGTGATCGCCCCAAGGCGGTAGTATTTGAGGTATGCAAGGTTGCTGCCCCACCCCTGTGCTGGGATGGCGGCCAATTGCCACTTACCGCCGGGAATGGACAGGTTAAGCAGGATGGGGTTTTGCTTGAAAATCGCCTGCTGGCCGAAAAATAGACTACCCGCCTTGCCAAGGCCGTCCTTGCCACGGATGGCAAATTTTACGTTGTTCTGCTTGGCTTTGATGCCCGCTGCCGTAAAGAGTGAATCAATATCGATAACCAGGCTGAGGACACCCCAGTATTTTCCGTTATCAAGGAACACGGGGGTGCGGCTGATTAATCCCCTTCCGCCCTGGACCAGATTGACCGGCCCGGCCAGAACGGTAGTCCGTGAATCCATCGCTCGTTTGACTGCCGGCCACTGCTTAGGGTGGTTCTGATATCGCAGTCCGATGGCCTTTTCATTTCCAGCGACCGGGTAAATGTGGGTAAGGACATTGTTGGGAGCGAGTCCGATATTGCGAAGATGATGGCCACCTTGAAACAGGATTTGCAGGATTTTCCGTATCTTCTTGCTGCCAGCCAGGGAAGGATTGACGACCACATAACCGGTAAGCCCGGTTGCTATGTACAGCGTGGAGTTGAGTTCACTTTCAAGCTTGGCTCGTGCCGCTGATGTCTCAAGCAGCACTCTGCTACGCTCCAGCTCTTTTAATCGATTCTCCTCAATATCCACCATATAGTCGGAGAATAAGTAGAGTATGGCGAACAGCACTAGCGGTATGAATGTGGAGAGCCGGAAAAGGTTTTGTGCCGTCAGACGCATGGTGCTTCTCTATGGCTGGCCAGCGTATGAGGGGGAGTATGCATCACGAAACATTATAAAGAACTGTGTCTTCTCACTATCCCTTTTCACTCAATATTCTCCGATGGAATTCCTGTATTCAATAATCGTATCACAGGCGCGGGTACTTGCACCGTTCATGGAGAGGGTCTTCAGGTTCTTTTATAGGTGGCAAAGAGTTGCTCCTGTCTGTGAGTATCGCCCCGGTCCAGACTCAACTCCTCCAACACAAACCTGGCCGCCGGGTCCAGCACCTTGCTTTCCAGTAACGTGTCGTATTTTTTTCCTCCTAGCAGGGTATGTGCATGGGTGAGATAAAGACGATCCACCTTGCCAGCACGAAGCAGCGTATCGAGCAGCCCGGGCCCGGCGATGGAGTAGATGCTGCGGTATCCTTTTTCGCCCAAATCCTCAACCAGGCGGCAGCCGTCCACTTCCTTGTCTTCACCGGCCAGGAGCACCGGTACCCCAGTTTCTGCCACCGCGGCAAGATTGCGCTTATCGGCGTTGGCACCGGTGGCGACATAGGTTGTTCGTCCCAACTTTGGTAGCAACTCCATCGGCAGGTCGAGACTGCGTGTAAGGATCACCACCGCCGGCTGGGCTTCCAGCCCCTGTTCCAGGCGCCACTCGATAAGATCGGGGAAGTTCTCGCCCACGGGCAGGCCGTCCTGCGCCTGACCTTCGGCCAGTTCACGGAGGTATCGGCCGCTGGTGAGTAGCACATCCGCCTGGGCAGCCAATTCCTGGTATAGGCGCCAGTCGACGGCGCTGGTTATTGTTTTTGGTACGCCGGTGTGGCCGGAGTGGGGGTATTCCAGAGCGATACGCCCGTCGAGGCTGACCACGTAGTTGCTGTAGACGAGCGGCTTATGCGCCGTGCCCTGCTGGTGGAGGCGGTGAGCAAGATAACGCCCCTCTGCTGCGATGGGGACACCATCACCGGGTGGATAGAGCGGGACTATAGGTGGGCAGGTCATGTTTCAAGCGTAGCAGGCGAGACTAAGTGCACTTAAACAATGAGGAATTTTCGTTAATTGTGAACAGAGTATTGTTTTTTTTAATAAACAGTATTGGTAAACGCCCGAGTCATGTACAATGCCCCACATTTTGTGCCACATAGCACCCGCAGTGTAGTTAACTCATTGAAATGAGAGAAGATTCTATGACAATGAAGGATATGACAGCCTCCCCCGAGCACTTTGCCAAGGGAACCGGAGCGCATCGTACACGTCGTCCTGTATATATGGATTTCCTGCCACCCTGTAATAACGCCTGTCCCGCGGGCGAGGATATTCAGGGCTGGCTGGCACTGGCTCAGGCGGGTGAATACCACGCCGCCTGGCAGAAGCTTATCGAGAACAATCCCTTTCCGGCTATTCACGGCCGGGTGTGCTATCACCCCTGTGAGACCGCCTGTAACCGCGCCTATACCGATGAGGAAGTGAGCATTCACGCGGT
>JBEPXU010000113.1:0-6854 GCA_041641735.1 Ectothiorhodospiraceae bacterium | reverse complement strand
TTGGAGGTGGAGAAGGTGGGTGGATCGAGGAAGATGAGGTCGAAGCGCAGTCTGCCGCGTTTGGCCTCGGTCTCGAGCCAGCGGGTGCAGTCAGCCTGGATGAACTGGTGCGCTTTGCCGCGGAAGCCGTTCAGCTCCATGTTGCGGCGTGCCCACTCCAGGTAGGTCTTGGACAGGTCCACCGTGGTGCTGCTGTGGGCTCCGCCCACGGCTGCGTGGACCGTGGCGGCACCGGTGTAGGCGAAGAGGTTGAGAAAGCGGCTGTCCTTTGCCTCGTCCTCGATGATTTGCCGGGTGATGCGGTGATCCAGAAACAGGCCGGTGTCGAGGTAGTCGGCAAAATTCACCAGCAGGCGGCAATGCCCCTCACGTACCTGGTGGAAGTGTTTGGCGTCGGCCAGTTTCTCGTACTGGGCGGTGCCTTTTTGTTTGCGCCGGACCTTGAAGTACACCTGTTCCCGCGGGATCTGTAATACCTCGGGCAATACCGTCAGGGCCTCCTGCAGCCGCTGCATGGCTTTGTCCGGGTCGACGGTTTTGGGCGCCTGGTACTCCTGCACATGGGCCCAAAGCTTGTCGCCCTGATAGAGATCGATGGCCAGGGCGTACTCGGGCAGGTCGGCGTCGTAAACCCGGTAGCAGTCGATGCCTTCGCGCCGGGCCCACTTACCGAGGTTCTTCAGATTCTTGCGCAATCGGTTGGCGAACATCTGCGCGCCCTCGCTGCTACTGTCCACCACGGGGGGAAGCCGGGCACTATCGTCTTCTTCCTGTACCCTTGCCGGGCTGTCGTAGCGGAACAGTCGGCACTCGATGGGGCCATTGAACAGGGTGATGGGGCGGCGGCCATGCAGGCCGGTATGGGCGGCCAGTTCCGGGTTGCCGGTGAACAGTGACAGCTGCCAGCCAGGGAGCTGTGACATCAGCTCGCCCAGGCGGGCGTAGAGGCTCTGCAGGGCCTGTACCTCGCCCAGGCGTTCGCCATAGGGAGGATTGGTGGCGACCAGGCCATACTCGGCAGGGGCGTCGGGTAGTGCCTCTTCCAGGTCCTGCTGCTCGAGTTGGATGTGCTCCTCCAGGCCGGCCTGATAGATGTTGTCCTCGGAGGCCTGGAGTGATTCGCTGTTACTGTCATAGCCGACGATAGGTGGCAGTTTAGTCAGGCCTTCTTCACGCCGTTCCTTCGCCTCCTGCAGCAGCCTTTGCCACAGCTTCTCGTCGTGGCGTCGCCAGCCGAGAAAGCCGTAGTAGTCGCGATAGAGGCCGGGGGCGATATCGGCGGCGATCATTGCCCCTTCTATGAGGAGGGTGCCGGAGCCGCACATCGGGTCGAGCAGTGCGCCACCGTTGCGGGCAATGCCGGGCCAGCCGGCCTCAAGCAGAATCGCTGCGCCGAGATTCTCCTTGAGCGGGGCAATCACGCTCTCCACCCGGTAGCCACGGCGGTGCAGGCTGCTGCCGGAGAGGTCGAGACTGATGCGGGCGCGGTCACGACGCAGCTGTAACTGGATACGGATGTCCGGGTACTCAAGGTCCACGGAGGGGCGCTCATCGAACTGTTTGCGGAAACGGTCGGCGATGGCATCTTTCACGGTCAGTGCCGCGTACTTGCTGTGACCGATGGCGGCATCAGCGCTTTTGACATCGATGGCAAAGGTGCCGCTGGAGTGCAGGTGTTTCTCCCAGCGGATCGCCCTGACCTCTTCGTAGAGCTGCTCGGGGGTGGCCGCCTTGAGGGTAGTGATCGGCAGCAGGATGCGACTGGCGATGCGCGACCAGAGGCAGGCGCGGTAGGCGATCTCCAGTTCCCCCTCGAAGTTGACCCCGGTATTGGTCGGTACGACCTTGCTGGCACCGAGCCGGTGCAGTTCGGTGGCGAGGATCGGCGGCATGCCACGGGCGGCAGTGGCGAAGAATTTCATGCGGGTATCCCGACCTGTCAGTAGTGGGGCGGCGGCGTCTCTTCCGCACGGGAGACCACGGCGGAGGGTGAGAGGTCCTTGAGCAGGGATTTTAGATACTCGATCTGGTCACGCAGCTCGTTGATGGTCTTCTGCTGTTCCAGCAACTGGTGGGTCAGCTGTTCCTGTTCGGCCTCAAGGTGGGCCGAGCGGATCTCAAGGTCTTCGATGCGTGATTCCATAATCGTAACTGAAATGTCTTGGTGTCGGGCAATTGTAACACGCACTGGCGGAACGGGTGTTCGTTTGTCGTGCGCACGATAAAGGCCCGGGAATTAAAGCTGAAGCATGACCCTCGGTATGGCGTCGGCCTTTCGCTCGAGTTCGGGGTTGCAGATAAACAGCTTACTGGCCTGTATGCCGTAGTCGTTGATGAGGATCCCTTTAATGGCCTCAGCCCGGCTTCGCGCCAGTTGCTCCAGTTGATCGTTGGGGCCGGGGGGGATCGCTTTGAGCTTGCCTTCACTGATGACAGCCAGGTCGGCGTTGGTGGCGACACCACAGAGGCGTAGTTGCAGATTCTCCCGTTGTTTAAACAGTGTCGCCAGGCGTTCGATGTAAGCGGTTATGTCCGGGCCGGGCTCATCGCTGCCAGCCGGGAACGCGATGGGCTCCAGCCGTATACCACCCCCGGCCTTACCGGCGAGTTCCACCAATGTGATCACGCTGCCGTAGGGTTGCAGCAGGTATTTAAGGTAACTGACGGCGGCGCTCTTCATGGTCTTAGCCAAGGCCGTGTTGATCGCATCGCTCAGATCGAACTTCGGGTCACTGAGGTTGCCGGAGAAGGGGATCGAGAGCTGAATATTGTTTTGCTTGTCGCGCAGCAGTCCGAGCGCAGTATTGATCGGCATGTTGCTTTGCTGCTCGAACTGCGCGATCCGCTCCGGGTCCTCGGGCTCCATATCCAGTTGCCGGGCCTCGATCTCTGCTTCCCCTTTCAGCTTGTCGCCGTTGAGATTGAGCGTCACCTTGCTGTCCAGTTGGCCGCTGTTGATTTTGTAGCCCAGTACCTTCACCAGGTAGGGGGTAAGCGGTGGCATCTCGTAATCCTTGAGGTTGGCCTTTAAGGTGAGCGCCAGGGGTTGTGCCAGGGGGGTAACTTGCCCCTCTACGACAAGCCTGCTGTGCTCCCCCAGCCGGGCTTGCAGATTGAGCGGCGTAGGTTGTGAGGGGGTGGTGGTGTCGAGGCTGCCAAGCGTGATTTTTTGCGGTGAGAGACTCTGGCGAAAGGGTGGATTGACCGTGGTGTCCTCGAAATCGATGCGGTTACTTCCACCCAGGTTCAGGTTGGCGATACGCAAGTGAAAAGGGGTGGCCTCACCCGTATCCGGGGTCTCCTGCGTCGGGCCGGAGGCGCTCCGGTGAAAAATGACCGGCTCCAGTCCGCTCGCTGTCCAGCGAAGATGGGTGCGAAGGCCGCTAAGTTGTACCCTCCCAATCTCAAGCGCCTTTGTGTTATTCAGTTTCAGTTCCTGTAGAGCGAGGGAGGCGAGCGTGGTGTGGGGCTTTTCCGAGCCTGTCCTGGCGACAGCGGAGTCCTGTACCGATACCTCTCCGGCGGCATTAACGTTGAGACCGCTCCTTATGGCCATGGCGGAGTTGCCTTGCCAGGAGAGCGACTTAGCGGTGAATGCCAGTTTGTTGCCCGGTAGCTGTAGTGACAGCTGGTTGATATTCAAGTGACTGGTCAGGGCCGTGGTGACACCTCCCGGGCCAAGTGTAAAGCGGCCTTTTCCCTGCCAGGTAAGGTTCTTGCTGAACAGTTGCTGTTGCCCCCGTTTCAGGTTCAGGCCAGTGAGGAGCAGTCGCCCCTTGGGTTCGACGGAGAAGCTGCCCTTATCGCTTTTGATGCGAAGGGTAAGGTCTGCCGAGAGTTGTCCCTGAAGTTGGCCAAGTGTTCCGGGGAGGATGGGTTGGGCCAGCGCCAGGTTCAGTGGAGAGAGTTTCAGGTCGATATCCGCAGAGGGCTTCTGTGCCAGCGGAGAGGTTGACGCGCCAATGTTTAGGCGCGTCTCGTTGAGAGACAGCACGGCATTTATCGTGCTCGGTTTTTCCGCATCCCAGCTCTTGAGCGTTCCCAGCTCAAACTTCTCAATGCCGAGGTTCAGGGTCATCCCGGTGCGGATGAGCTGTATGCTGTTGTCCTGCAACTCAACCCGGTCGATACCAAAGCCCCAGTCTGAGGGTTGCTGTGGAGCGGTGGGTTTTTCGTTAGTGGGCAGAGGAAAACCGGCGATGCGCAGGGGGCCTTGGGGGGATTGGCTGATGGTCAGGGATAGTCCCTGTAGCCGTAGTCGACGGATATGCAGCCGTTTTTTAAAAAGGTCGCGCCACTCGATCTCCATCTCCCCGTGTCGCAGGTGCAATAGCTGGGCGGCTGAGCGATAGAGTCGTAATTCATCGAAGGCCACGGTGCCGTTGAACAGGTTGATGTCGACATTCCCGATTTCGGCTGTGCCGGCACCGGACTGGGATAGTCCGTAACGAAGCCCCAGACTGACCATCTGCGGCAGTAGAAGCAGTAGCAGCGTTATACCGAGAATGCTGTAAATCAGGGCGTAAAAAACCGGACGAGAGCGTTGGCGTTTCCGTGGCATGAGCGACTGGCCCTCAATGGCGGGTGGTAAAACCTATTCAACAAACGGTGTTATTGAAGCGCGTTGCGCTCGTTCGCTTCAAGGCCGTTTTATTTGGACTCCTTTTAAGTATATATGATGTGGGGAAGATGCCAGTCTGTTAACCGAAACGGTAGTGTTTTTTTACGGCACGTGAGATGTTCCAGCGACAGGACATGCCGGCCGGGAAGGTAACCAGATCGCCCTTGCCGAAGCGAACCGGTTCGCCGCCATCCGGTGTGACTTCGACCTCGCCCTCAAGCAGGTAACAGATTTCCTGTTCATCGTAGTGCCAGGGGAATTCGGATGCCTCTTTTTCCCAGATGGGCCAGTCGAACACACCCAGTTGCTCAAGCTGTTCTTGCCCGGGGTTCTTTACGATCTCAATCGTACTCATTACAGCTTCTCCATGAATCGAAAATGGGTATTAGGATACGGCGCTATGCTGTTCGATCTCTTCGCTCAACTCCAGCCACTGCTCTTCGACAGCGGCCTGCTCCGTATCGAGGGAGCCTTTTTCCTGAAGCAGCGCCTTTAGTTGTTCACGGTTCGTCTCTTCATACAGCGAGGTGTCCGATAACTGCGCTTCCAGTTCGGTTTGGCGCTGTTGCAGCCTGTCGAGTTCCTTCTCCAGCTTGTTCAATGCCTGTCGCAGTGGCTTGAGTTGCTGGCGTTGCTCCGCCTCCAGTCGCTTGCGCTCCTTGCGGGCCGCGGCGCTGTTGTCTTTGGTGTTGCCATCGTCGGTTTCGTCCTGAGGCTCTCGTGCCTGCTCGGACAGCCACTGGCGATAATCGTCCAGGTCACCGTCGAATTCGCTGACCTGGCCTGCATCGACCAGCAGTAGGGTATCGGTAACGCTGCGCAGGAGGTGACGATCGTGTGAGACCACCACCAGCGCCCCTTCAAACTCCTGCAGCGCCATCGCCAGGGCATGGCGCATCTCCAGATCCAGGTGGTTGGTCGGTTCGTCCAGCAACAGCAGGTTGGGGCGCTGATAGACCAGCAGCGCCAGCACCAGCCGGGCCTTTTCGCCACCGGAGAAGGGGCCTACCGGGGAGAGCGCCATATCGTTACTGAAGCCGAAGCCCCCGATGTAGTTGCGCAGCTCCTGTTCACTGGCCTTGGCATCGAGCCGCTGCAGGTGCAGCACCGGGCTGGCCTGCGGGTCGAGCTGTTCCAGCTGGTGCTGGGCGAAATAGCCGATACGAAGTTCCTGGGCCGGGGTGAGCGACCCGGACAGTGGAGCCAACTCGCCGGCAATCAGTTTGATCAGCGTGGACTTGCCCGCACCGTTGTGGCCAAGAAGACCAATCCGATCGCCCGGCTGCAGGCTAAGTTTAATGTCCGCGATAATGGGGGTTTCTGTGTAGCCGGCGGCAATCTTGTCGAGACTGAGTAGCGGGGTTGGCAGTTTGGCCGGTTCACGGAAACTGAAATGAAACGGTGAATCGACATGGGCCGGGGCGATACGCTCCATTCGCTCCAGTGCCTTCAAGCGGCTCTGGGCCTGGCGTGCCTTGGTGGCCTTGGCGCGAAAACGATCCACATAGGACTGCATATGCTTGATTTCGCGCTGCTGTTTCTCGTAGGCCGACTGCTGGTTGGCCAGGTGCTCGGCGCGCATGCGCTCGAAGTCGGAGTAGTTACCGGTGTAGAGGGTAATGGTCTGCTGTTCGACGTGGGCGATGTGATCGGTAATGTCATCGAGAAAGTCCCGGTCGTGGGAGATCAGCAGCAGCGTCCCTTTATATTGCTTGAGCCACTCCTGCAGCCAGATCACCGCATCCAGATCGAGGTGATTGGTCGGTTCGTCGAGCAGCAGCAGATCGGAGCGGCACATCAGTGCCTGGGCCAGGTTCAGGCGCATCCGCCAGCCGCCGGAGAAGGCGCTGACCGGTTGCTCCTCCTGTTCGCTGTGAAAGCCCAGGCCGCTCATCAGGCGTGCGGCACGGGCGCGGGCGGTGTAACCCTCGGCGGCATCGATTCGGGCATGCAGCTCCGCCTGGCGTTTGCCGTCATCGGCCTGTTCGGCTTCCTCCAGCCGTTGCTGCAGCTCGCGCAGTTCGCTATCTCCGTCCAGCACATAGTCGATGGCACTGCGCTCGACTGCCGGCGTCTCCTGTGCCACATGGGCGATCACCAGGCCGGGCGGGAGGGTGACATCGCCGGCATCGGCGTGCAGTTCACCGCGCAGCAGGGCGAACAGACTCGACTTGCCGCAGCCGTTGGCTCCGGTCAGGCCAACCTTCTGTCCGGCAGATCGGAAGAGCGTCGT
>JBEPXU010000112.1:0-6888 GCA_041641735.1 Ectothiorhodospiraceae bacterium | reverse complement strand
GTTCCGTAACTTCGAGGCCTGGCCGATGGATAATACCGCCGAGCTGGCTGACGTCATGGTGGGAACCTCCGAGGAGATCACCAAGATGCACAAGGATCGTAAATCGCTGATTACGGATCACCTCAGCTCACTGGTACTGGAAGGAACCGGGCCACTTATGTTTCATGAGGCCTCTGCTCCCCATGGTCCGGTACTTTGGCTAAACCATGACATTATTGCCAAACAGCTCAATAAGGAACATAGCTGATTTATTAATCGGCGGTAAGCTAAATCGGCCTGTATCTTCTGGTACAGGCCGTTTTTTTGTCACATGAAGGTCGAGACGTAGCGAGTTGGTGCGGTAATCACAGCATTTCCGGAAAACCAACGCTCGCCTGTTTCGTGCCCCTTCTTTAGCTCCTCACTCCCTTCATCCCTCGCGATATAAGCGTTTCCTTAAAGTTCCGTAAAGAATGCGCGGGTTTCCCATGCGGTCTATGCTTGGGTTAATGGTGTTCAGGAACACCGACCTTCGGCTTGGCGGGATGATATGACTAACGAGCAGCACTATCATCAGATGCACAGCGCCTTCCCGCGCCGTCTGGCAGGGCTCATCGTTTTGGTGGGGATGGTCGTCGCCGTATTGATTTTTTCCAGTTACCGCTTGGGCAGTCGCATGATTGAGCGTTATATGCCGCTGACCGATGCGGTAATGGAAATCCAGCTACATGCGACCACCTCTCACCTCTGGTTCGAGGAGATTCTGAGTCATGATATGTATGAAAAGATGACCACGGTTTACCGGCACGTGGATAAGGCCGACAAGTATGCAGCGTTGATGTTGTCCGGCGGTGAATACGACGGACTTTCCTATATGCCCCTTCAGGATGAAACGATGATCGCGCAAGTTCATATTGTGCAGGGCAAATTGTCACAATTTCGGGATATCGTCGATAAGCGTTGGCAGATGCGCGCTAGCAGTGGTCCTGGCTCCGAGATTGACCAGCGGTTCGATGCCATTTTTGATCAATTGGTGAACGAATCGGACACCCTTGAGATGCAGTTGCAGGCTGTTATTCATCAAGCGCTGCATCGCTTCTACATTGCGAATGGTCTGCTGTTGGCGGTTGCCGTCACGATTACCTTTTGGTTCGGCTGGACAGTGAGGCGCTTCATGCTGAAGCAGGCCTATGTGGTACACCTGCTGGAGCGAACGAATCTCGAACTGGCCTCCGAGGTGGAAAAACGAAAGCGCACTGAGGCATTGCTTGAAAAGCAGGCCGCTACCGATCACTTAACAGGAATACTGAACCGCAGCCGGATGAGTGAGTTGCTGGAGGAGGAGTGGGAGAGAGTTGGTCGTTATGCCGAGAGCTTTTCACTTATTATGATCGATCTGGATCATTTCAAAACGATTAACGATCAGTATGGGCATCAAACCGGTGATAAAGCCCTGATAGAGGTAACGCACAGGGTGAAACGTGAATTGCGTGGTATTGATGCCTTTTCCCGATGGGGAGGCGAGGAGTTTCTCATTCTTCTTCCCAGAACAGGGCTGCAGGGGGCGCTCGAAGTGGCAGAGCGCTGTCGTGCGGCTCTGCTCGATGAGCCGGTTGATGAGATCGGCGTTATTACCGCCAGCTTTGGGGTTGTGGAGTATCAGGCAGAGGACGGCACGCTGCAGCATCTGATGCAACGTGCCGATGCCGCCCTGTATGAGGCAAAGCGTGCGGGGCGCGACTGTATCCGCAGCGACGGGGGTTAGTGCTGTTTCTTTTCCATCCCCAGCACGACCTTGGTCATGCGCAGGATACTGTCCGGGTTGAGAGAGATGGAGCCTATGCCCTTTTCCACCAGCCATTCGGTGATCTCCGGGAAATCTGACGGTGCCTGTCCGCAGATACCGACATATTTGTCATGTCGGTTGCAGGCATCGATGGCCATATCCATCAGCTTGAGCACTGCCGGATTGCGTTCGTCGACGCCGGTTACCAGACCGGAGTCGCGGTCTACACCCAGGGTCAGCTGGGTCAGGTCATTGGAGCCGATGGAGAAGCCGTCGAAATGCTCAAGGAATTGATCTGCCAGCAGCGCATTGGCGGGGATCTCACACATCACATAGACTTGCAGGCCGTTTTCGCCACGTTTAAGGCCATTCTGAGCCATCAGTCCCAGTACTTTTTCACCCTCCTCAACACTGCGTACGAAGGGAATCATTAACGCCACATTATCCAGTCCCATCTCCTCACGTACCTGTTTCATCGCCTGGCACTCCAGTGAGAAACTTTCGGCAAAATCGGGGGAGGGGTAGCGGTAGGCGCCGCGGAAGCCGATCATCGGGTTTTCTTCCTTGGGCTCAAACTGCTCCCCGCCGACCAGTTGGGCATATTCGTTGGATTTGAAGTCGGACATGCGCACGATCACCGGGCGTGGGTAGAAGGCGGCGGCGATAGTGCCGACCCCCTCGGCCAGGCGATCGACATAGTATTGCTTGCGGCTGGGATAACCGGCGGCGATTTCATCCACCTTCGCCTTTGTCGCCTCGTCCAGTTTGTCGTATTCAAGCAAGGCACGCGGGTGTACGCGAATGGCGTTGTTAATGATGAACTCCAGCCGTGCCAGTCCAACCCCATCTGCCGGCAGGCGCGAGACCTCGAAGGCCTGCTCCGGGTTGCCGAGATTGAGCATGATCTTGGTTTTGGGCTTTTCAAGCTTGGAGAGATCGATCTTCTCGATGTCGTACTCCTGTTCACCTTCGTAGACCAGGCCGGTATCCCCCTCGGAGCAGGAGACAGTTACCATCTGCCCGGTCTTGATGGTGTGGGTGGTGTCCCCGGTTCCCACTACAGCGGGGATACCCAGCTCCCGGGCGATGATCGCTGCGTGGCAGGTTCGCCCCCCGCGGTTGGTGACGATGGCCGAGGCGATTTTCATCACCGGCTCCCAATCCGGATCGGTGATATCGGTAATGAGCACTTCACCCGGTTGCAGCTCGTGCATGTGTGAGGCCTCGAGGATGACGCGCGCCTTACCTGTGGCGATCTTCTGGCCAACGCTCTTGCCGGTGGAGAGCACCTTGCCGCGGCTCTGAAGGTGGAAAACCTCATGCATGGTGGCATCGGCACTGGTCTGAACGGTCTCGGGACGGGCCTGCACAATATAGAGCTTTCCGGAATTACCGTCCTTGGCCCATTCGATATCCATAGGACGCCCGTAATGTTTCTCGATAGCGGCGGCATAGCGGGCCAGCTGCAGTACCTCTTCATCGTTAATGGCGAACTCGCGTCGTTCCTCCAGCCTTACCCGCACGTTGTGGGTCGACATGCCTGCCATCGGGTCGGAGGTGTAGATCATCTTTATCGCCTTTTCCCCCAGCTGACGCTTGAGGATCGGACGCTTACCCTCCGCCAGGGTGGGTTTGAAGACGTAGAACTCGTCCGGGTTGACCGCACCCTGTACCACGTTTTCGCCCAAGCCGTAGGCGGCAGTAATAAAGACCACGTCGCGGAAACCGGTTTCGGTGTCGATGGAGAACATTACCCCGGAGGCACCGATATCGGAGCGGACCATCTGCTGCACGCCGATGGAAAGGGCGACATCCATATGATCGAAGCCCTGGTGAACCCGGTAGGAGATGGCGCGATCGGTAAAGAGGGAAGCAAAAACCTGCTTGCAGGTGGCCAGCAGGTTGGTGGTGCCGCGGATATTGAGGTAGGTCTCCTGCTGTCCGGCGAAAGAGGCGTTGGGCAAATCCTCGGCGGTGGCGGAGGAGCGTACCGCTACATCCGTGTTCTCGCCATACTCCTTTTCCAGCTCCTTATACGCTTCACGAATTTCGTCCACCAGTTGTTGCGGCATGGCACCGTGCATGATCCACTGGCGGATTCGAGCCCCGCTTACCGCAAGAGCCCGCACGTCATTGGTATCCAGTGCATCCAGCTCGTTGGCGATTCGCTCCTGCAGGTTGTTGTGTTCGATATAGCGTCGGTAGGCGTCGGCGGTACTGGCAAAGCCGTTGGGGACCTCGATGCCTTCTCCTTTTAGCTGTCGGTACATTTCACCGAGAGAGGCGTTTTTGCCGCCAACGAGCGGTACATCCTTGATGCCCAGTTCCGAGAAGCGCTTGACGAATTCCATGAACAACTCCCTTATTGTTATTGCGATTTGGCTGCCGTTGTCATCAACACGGGCTTAACCTGAAAAGACCAGTTATGCGCTACTGACATCATAGTAGATTACGGCCGGGATTGATAAGTTCAGAACGGATCAGCGAGGCGTGGGCGGTAGTAACGTAAAAGTTTCGTATCTGCGGTGTTCTCTTGGAGCAAAATGACTCCTCCAGCTCTGTTTGTTTCAGGTTACGTTGCCCCTATCTCGGTGTCGGAAGCGACAAGGCGATCTGTTAAGCCCTGTTACATTGTCCTTAGGTCAGGGCATAGCAAACATAACTCTTGCCAGTAGTTGTGAAGGGGGGCTGCGAAAGGCTTTCGTATTTGTCATATAAATTATTTAGAGATTATCTATTAAATATAATGATCTAAATATTTAGCATTAAACGATAAATGCTATATTGTGAGCGATATATTTAATGAATGAGTTCTCCATGCCTGCACCGCCCTATTACAAGCAAAATCGCCTCAAGCAGCTGCGTGCTTTCTGCTTCGCCGCGCGTACCGGCAGTATCTCCCTGGCCGCCGAAGAGCTGTTTCTTAGCCAGCCCTCGGTGACCCTGCAGATCCAGGCGTTGGAGCGGGAGATGGATATTACCCTGTTCGAGCGACGCGGGCCCAACATCACTCTCACCCCCGAGGGGGAGATCCTCTATCAGTTGGCCGCACCACTGGTGGAGGGAATCGACAAGCTGCAGGAGAGTTTTTCGGCCCATTACGGCAAGCTGGAATCGGGGGAGCTGAACATCGCGGCAGGGGAGTCGACGATTCTCTATATCCTGCCGGAGTGGATTAAGAAGTTCGCTGAGGCCTATCCGCGCATCCGCATTAAATTGCACAACGTAACCGGTCGCGACGGCATGTCGATGTTGCGTGCCGACGAGGCAGACTTCGCCGTCGGCTCCATGCTCGAGGTGCCGGAGGACATCATCTATCGCCCCAATATCACCTACGACACCGTCTTGATTACCCCGCAGGACCACCCGCTGGCCGGGCGAGAGAACATTCGTCTGGAGGAGATTAGCCCCTATGGCCTTATCCTGCCGCCACGCCATTTGAGCACCTGGGGTACGGTAAACACCGTCTTCAGCCAGCACAACGTGGGATTTCAGGTGGCGCTGGAGGCTGGCGGCTGGGAGGTGATCAAGAAATACGTCGAAATGGGGCTTGGCGTATCCATCGTCAGCGATGTTTGCCTTACAGAGACCGATAAGGTGGCGCGTATTCCGTTGGAGCACTACTTCCCCGGCAGGAGTTATGGCATCGTCGTGCGAAAGGGAAAGTTTCTCTCACCGCAGGCAAGACGGTTTATCGAGATGATGGATCCGGAGTTTCTGGCGGATGAAGAGCTTGCGGATATTTAATGTTGAAGGGCCCTGCCGGGCGGATGGCATAGGGCGTTCGGGTCGGCCAGGCGAAAGGGTTATACCTCGTTAGCAGCCTTGCTGAAAAGCTTTCCGTGGGGAACGGCATGAGGTGCAAGTACAACGCGGTTTCTTCCCTCGTCCTTTCCCTGGTAAAGGGCATCATCTGCCTGTTTGATCGTGCCATCGATACTGTTGTGTTCGGTATGCAGCGCTACGCCGAAGGTCATCGATACGTAGATGGTATGGTCATTGAAGACGAAGCGGTGTCTTTCGACAACCTTTCGGAGATCTTCAGCCACCGTCATTGCATCCTGCGCATCGGTATCCGGAAACAGGAACAGAAATTCCTCCCCGCCCCAGCGAGCGACCACATCATACTGACGCAACCGACCTTTGAGCAGGCGCGCAAGTCCCTTAAGCACATAGTCTCCGCCAGTGTGCCCATAGGTGTCGTTGATTCGCTTGAAGTGATCAATGTCTGCAAGAACAAGGGTAAAGGTAGTGCCTTTGCGGGTAAAAAGGTCGTGCTGCGCACTCAGGGTGCCATACATGCCACGACGGTTTGGCAACCCGGTTAACAGGTCGGCATTGGCGACTAACGCCATTTGTTGCTCAGAGGTGAAGGAGGCCACGCGGAAATAGTAGGAGGTGACCGTCAGCGCGATAAAGCTGGTTGCCATATTGGCATAGTTCATTCCCTCAATGAGTACGGGGTAAGTGAAATGGTACTCCTGGTGTGCTGTCAGGGCGTATAGCCCCATGAACAGTATGCAAAGCAAAGCCGACAGGATGAGAAGCGGCGCGGTTTTCATCCGGTGATTAAAAAGTAGAAAGGGGACACCCGCCATCAGGTAGTACTGGAAACCACTGTGCCAACCGAAATAGTACAGTGTCAGCGAGGTATGCAGGCTGACTTCGGTAATCAGCAGTATGATGGCAGCGGTATGCTTCCCTTGGTGATTCAACAGCCGTGCGATGAACCATGCAGCACTGGAGAGCACATTAAAAGCGGCAAGCACCGTGTAATCAAGCCAGAAAAAGAAGGGGATCAGGGAGAGGTGAACCGTAATACCGAGATAAGTAAGATACTTGATCACCACATACATGCGGTAATCATCGCTGGCGATTCCTTCCGGCCTTTCCTGATGTTTTTTCACAGCGACATGCACTCCATGTCAGATATATTAGTAATTATAATAATTCTAACCTGGTCAATATTATCAGTAACTTAACCGGAATGTGAAGCACTTCCAGCAATCGGGTTGTGGCGTTATCCCCGGTATAGCTGTGTGTATTACTTGTGGGATTCTTTTTCGCTGAGGATTTGTGTGCTCAAACCAATATAAGGGGGCCCCTAAGTGTCTTTTTAAACA
>JBEPXU010000111.1:0-6927 GCA_041641735.1 Ectothiorhodospiraceae bacterium | reverse complement strand
CCCCGTGAACGTCGATTCTGCTTCGGGTCACGTTTAGCGGGTTCTGGGGGGCTACGATAGGCATGGCGCATTAAGGCTCGCAGTTGCCGCAATTCATGGGCCTCTTGATTCAACTCGTCATCCTGTTGGAGCTGTTCGAAAACCCGTTCTTTCTCCTCGAAGTCAAGCTCATCATCAATAAAGGCATTGAGGTCTTCATCGGAAACAGCGGGGTGTTCGTGTCGGTTCATTTCGACCTCCTAAAAGGCAGTACTCGCCTGGTCGGTACGGGTGCGCTGGCAAGCAGCCTCTCTTTAAGGGCTCGGCGAGCTCTGCACAAGCGACTCATGACCGTGCCAATGGGTACATCGAGAACATTGGCGACCTCTGCATAGCGGCAGCCCTCTATGTCCACCAGGGTAATGATCTGGCGTTGACCTTCGGGCAGTGCTGCAACGGCCTGGCGTACATTATCGATATCCTGTTGTCGCAGGTTTAGAAGTTCGGGTGTTACCTGGTGAAGATGGCGCTCCTCGTCGAACAGCTGAGTATCACGTTGTACCCGAATATGATCGTGCCAGCAGTTTGAGAGAATGCGATACAGCCAACTGTCCATCGCCTCAAGGCTCTTTAGTTGTGAGCCTTTCTTTAGCGCCTTCGACAGGGCCTCCTGTACCAGGTCATCCGCCAGTTCGGGTGTGTGGCACCACGAGTAGGCAAGGCGATAGAGTCGCCCCCTGCTCTTTTCCAGTTTGAGCCGAAACTCCCGGCTTCGGCATAGTCGTCCCAGCAATGTCATGTCTCCTCACTACTTTGGTGGTTATATCGTTATTTATTGTTGTTTTTATGTGTGACGTCACTGCCAGGAGAATTATTCCAACTTTATTTTTGCCATTTACGGAATAGATGTTTTTCACCCCTCGTCTCTACAACAAGGGTAGCCGCAACCCGTTCGGGGCGCGAATCGAGCTTGGTGGCGCCCTGACAAATTATTAACACAAGAGGAGCGAGGAGTCATGAAAATACAACCAAGGGGCATTTGGCTGGCATTGTTGCTGGGCCTGCTGTATGCGATGCCGGCGACCTCTGCGGACAAGCCGTTTGCTGAACATAAAGTGGTGCTGCAGATCAGCGATGGTGATCCCTTCAAGCAAACACTGGTGCTGAATGTCGCCAACAATCTGGTGAAGGCCTACGGCGTCGACAATGTGGACGTTCAGGTTGTGGCGTTTGGACCAGGTCTGCGCCTGTTGTTTGATG
The DNA here is from genome assembly GCA_041641735.1 of Ectothiorhodospiraceae bacterium. Taxonomy (GTDB): domain Bacteria; phylum Pseudomonadota; class Gammaproteobacteria; order Thiohalomonadales; family Thiohalomonadaceae; genus JAPHTQ01. The sequence goes on along the minus strand of JBEPXU010000111.1, from coordinate 5,688 downwards.
ACAATGCCAACAAACCGAGAATCCGGAGTCTGGTCGATAATGCCGATGTGAAATTCCACGCCTGTAAAAACACTATCGCCAATATGGGGCGTCTGCTGGGGGCACCGCCGAAGATTAACCAAGTCGCGACCACCAACTCTGGCGGGGTAGCCCGCATCCTTGAGCTGCGCGCTAAAGGGTATGAGCTGATTAAGCCTTAACTGAATCGATAAAAATGATTACAGGAGAGAATGAATGAGTATGTGTATCTACAAAACAGCAGCAGCGCTTGTGCTGGTGGGAGGCGTGCTGGGCAGCACGCAGGCCAATGCGGCGAACTGGTTGATGCTGCAGGGAACCGAGCCGACAAGTGCAGCAAAACCGGCGAGGGTTTGGGGCTTCATTCAGGCGCAATACCAGGAAGACTTTAGCGATGCCAACGACAGCGATGGCTATATTCCGCCCAAATTGATCGGCCCCAACCTCACCTCGCAGTCACAGTTTAATGTCAATCGTGCACGCATTGGGGTGCGTGGTACCGGTTTCCCGCTCGACAGCAGTGTTAACTATTTTCTGCTCACCGAGTTCGGTAATAACGGTATTACCGCCCCCAATGGTGGTAGCGCTTCGGTGACCGATGCCAGTATTACCATTAACAAGATCCCGGGAGCCCGAATTCGTGCCGGTCTTTTCAAGTATCCCGGTGCCGAGGAAGGGCTGCAGGCGATCCATGTGTTCGACTACGTCAACTTTACCGCTGTAACCAATCAGATGCTGCTGGAACGTTTTCCCAACCAGAGCTCAACGGCCAACAATCCGCCGACGACCCTACCGAGCGATGGTGATCTGAATGGTTTCGATAAGCCTGTGGGGGCGTTTCGCGATGTCGGCGTGCAGCTGTTTGATAGTTTCGAGGCCGGTGGCTGGGAGCACAGTTATGCGTTGATGCTCGGTAACGGTAACGGCCTGAACCTCGGTGATAACGATGATAACAAGGATACCTACCTGTACTGGTCTTCGGAGCGACCATTCGGTGGCAAGGGACCACGTGCAGAGGGGCTGAAACTGTTTGCCTGGAACCAGAGCGGTAAGCGTCAGCTCGATAACACGGATGACGGTGTCTATAACCCCGAAGAGTTTGACCGTAAGCGAAGTGGCGTGGGTGTCAAATATCTGAAGATGCCCTTTCGGTTGGCCGCCGAGTATATGCAGGGCGAGGGGATGATCTTCGTCGGTCCCGACAAGCCGACCTTCGATATCAACCCTGCGGCCCCAGCAGGCAACGGGGAGGAGGGTAAGGCCAACGGTTACTATCTCGATGTGGGGTATTACATCCCCAACAGTAAGTGGCAGTTGGACATGCGTTACGACGTCTACAATCGTCTGACCGATGATACCGATCTTCCGGGCGGTCCGTTCGCAGGCAGGGACTTTATGATGACGTTCACCACCACTACCCTGGGAGTGAATTATCACTTAAACAAGAAGTCCCGCCTGACGTTGAACTATGAAATACATAATGCCGAGGCGCCGGATTGGGACAGTAATGAGGGGCCCAACGCGAATCTCGATGGCGTCGGTAACCGTGTCGCGGTTCAGATAACGCATATCTTCTAGTCACTCCACCAATACCAGCAATGAGCTTTAGGTGACCCCGGCCGTATGGCCGGGTTTTTTTTGTTTGGAGGAAGGGGCAATGCACTCACGCGTGATTGCCCACAAGCCGGGGGAAGCTGCGCTATGCTCCCTCTGGCACCGTCATTTTATCGAGCACCTCGAACCGGGATCTTTCACTACAATTCAGTCGATATCCACTGCTAGAATGACCTTTTCTCCGGTCATTGAGGTTGCCTGTGTCTGATTTTCCTGAAACACCAAGCGCAGAGATACTCAGCGCCACTCCAGAGGCCCTGCGCGAGCGGGTTGAGCACCACTGGGGGCAGCTTGCCGACAAGCTCCCGGATACCATGCCGGAGGTGACTGCCGAGCAAGGACGGGAGTTGGGGCGGATACTGGCGCTGAGTGATTTTGTGGCTCAGGCACTCATCCGTGAACCGGAACTGCTGCCGGAACTGCTGCAGAGTGGCGACCTGCATCGTTGCTACGATGCGTCTGTCTATCAGTTGGCCCTGCAGCAGCGGCTCGATGGTTGTCTGAATGAGGCGCAACTGGGGGAGTTGCTGCGTCGCTACCGCCGCCGCGAGATGGTTCGCATCGCCTGGCGGGACCTTGCCGGTTATGCCGACATGGTGGAGACCACCGCTGATCTTTCTCATCTGGCCGATGCCTGTATCGATGGGGCGCTAAAGCTTCTCTACAGCTGGCACTGCGAACAGTGGGGAACCCCCTATGATGCGGAGGGTACGCAGCAGCGGCTTGTGGTGCTTGGCATGGGAAAGCTCGGTGCCCATGAGCTCAACTTCTCTTCGGATGTCGACCTTATCTTCTGTTATCCGGAGGATGGCGAGACCCGCGATGGGCGCCGCAGCATTGCCAATCAGGAGTTCTTTATCAAGGTGGGCCAGGCACTGATCCGTACCCTGGATACCAACAATGCCTACGGATTTGTCTTCCGTGTCGATATGCGGTTGCGCCCCTTTGGCGAATCCAGCGCACTGGCGGTGAGTTTCGATGCGATGGAGGAGTACTACCAGGTCCATGGGCGTGAGTGGGAGCGCTACGCCATGATCAAGGCGCGGGTGGTAGCCGGAGATCAACCGGCCGGGGCGGAGTTGATGGCGAGGCTCAAGCCCTTTGTTTATCGCAAGTATGTCGACTTCGGGGCTTTCGAGTCACTGCGTGAAATGAAAGCAATGATCGCCCGCGAGGTTAAGCGCAAGGGCATGGAGGACAACGTCAAGCTGGGCCCTGGTGGCATCCGCGAGGTGGAGTTCATCGGTCAAGCCTTCCAGCTGATTCGCGGCGGGCGGGAGCCGACTTTGCAGGTCCGGCGCATCCTCTCGGTGCTGGAGGCCCTGCGTGGCTTTGACCTGCTGCCGGATTTTGTGGTCGATGAGCTGGTCGCGGCCTATATCTTCCTGCGCAATACCGAGCACCGGCTGCAGGAGTTCGCCGAGCAGCAGACCCATATGCTGCCCACCGAAGAGACCGCCCGCCTGCGCCTGGCCTTTTCCATGGGCTTTGATGACTGGCCAGCCTTCGAGGAGGTGCTGCGCAGCCACATGCGTCGTGTACATGAACACTTCGAACAGGTCTTCGCCGCGCCCCAGACCGAACATGCCGATAGCGACGAGTTGGATCTGACCGGTGTCTGGCAAGGTGGACTGGATGAGGAGACCGCCCTGGCGGCGCTGGCCAGTGCCGGTTATCAGGATACCGCGGAGGTTAATCGCCTCCTTCAGGTCCAGCACAAGAGTCGCGCCTATCTCAATATGAGCACCCAGGGTCGCACCCGCATGGATCAGTTTATTCCGCTGTTGCTCGGTGCCGTGGGTGCGGCGCAAAACCCTGATCAGACCCTGCAGCGGTTGTTGCTGCTGGTCGAGGCGATTGGCCGGCGCAGCTCCTATATCGCCCTGCTGGTGGAGAATCCGATGGCGCTGTCCCAGCTGGTGCGCCTGTGTGCCGCTAGTCCCTGGATTGCCCATCACCTCAGTCACTATCCACAACTGCTGGATGAGTTGTTGGACCCCCGTACCCTCTATTCGCCACCGGATATCGATACTATTCGCAACGAGGTACGTCAGCGTCTGATGCATCTCGACCCTGAGGATATGGAGGCGCAGATGGAGGTGCTGCGCCGCATCAAGCAGGCGGCGGTGCTGCGGGTAGCCGCCGCCGATGTGATGGAGGCGGTGCCGCTCATGGTAGTGAGCGATCACCTCACTGATATCGCCGAGGTGATGGTGGAGGCGGCCTTCGATCTGGCCTGGCGTCACCTGGTGGCGCGTCACGGCCGCCCGTTGTGCGGCGACAGCCGGGTCTGCGATACCGGTTTTGCGGTGGTGGGCTACGGCAAGATGGGTGGTATCGAACTGGGGTACGGTTCGGACCTTGACCTGGTGTTCCTCCACAGCGAGGAGAGCAGTGGCCGTGCAACCTCCGGTGACAAGCCTGTGGACAACGCGGTGTTCTATGCGCGCCTGGGTCAACGCATGATTCATGTGCTCAATACCCGCACCCCTGCAGGTATCCTCTACGAAGTGGATACCCGGCTGCGTCCCAGCGGTGCCTCGGGGCTATTGGTGAGTAATATCGACGCCTTCGCCGACTACCAGCGGGAGCAGGCCTGGACCTGGGAGCATCAGGCACTGGTACGAGCACGCTTTATCAGTGGCGATGCGGGGATCGTTGAGGCCTTCGAGTCACTGCGCAGCGAGATTCTCAGCAAAAAGCGTGATCCGGATGTCCTGCGCCGCGAGGTCCGGGAGATGCGAGAGAAGATGCGTACTCAACTGTCGAAGGCCGAAGCCGGAAAATTTGACCTGAAACAGGACCCTGGCGGTATCGCTGACATCGAATTTATGGTGCAATATGGGGTCTTGGCATGGGCCCATGAACACCCCCGTCTGCTGGAATACAGCGATAATATACGCCTGCTGGAGCGTTTCGCCGAGTGCGGTCTGATGGCCGGGGAGGACACCGACCTGTTGTGTGATGCCTTTCGCGCCTATCGCCGACGTGCCCACCGCCTGACCCTGCAGGAGCAGAAGGCTGTGGTGGGTGCCGAAGAGTTCGAGAGTGAACGGGAAGGGGTAATCCGACTGTGGCGGGCCCTGATGGAAGCATGAATTCCGGATTGATGGCCGTGAGGCCGCGAGTTAGTTTCTTGAGGAGAAATGATCGATGACGATGGATGACCGCGATGGAGTCATCTGGCTTGATGGCGAAATGGTTCCCTGGCGCGAGGCCAAGACCCATGTACTGACCCATACCCTGCACTATGGCATGGGCGTTTTTGAGGGCGTGCGCGCCTACAAGACGGAAAAGGGTACCGCCATCTTCCGCCTGGAGGAACATACCAACCGCCTGTTCCGCTCGGCACATATTCTGAATATGCCGATGCCCTTCGACAAGGAGACCCTTAACGAGGCGCAGCGGGCCGCGGTACGCGAGAACAAGCTCGAATCGGCGTACATCCGCCCGATGTGCTTCTACGGTTCCGAGGGGATGGGGTTGCGCGCCGACAACCTCAAGGTGCACGTAATGATTGCCGCCTGGTCCTGGGGCGCCTACCTCGGCGCCGAGGGGATGGAGAAGGGGATCCGCATCCGCACCTCCTCCTACACCCGTCACCACGTCAACATCACCATGTGTAAGGCCAAGGCCAACGGCAACTATATGAACTCGATGCTGGCCCTGCAGGAGGCCACCTCCTGCGGCTACGACGAGGCGATGCTGCTGGATAACGAGGGCTACGTGGCCGAGGGCAGTGGCGAGAACATCTTCCTGGTCCGCGACGGTGTGCTCTATACCCCGGACCTGACCTCTGCGCTTGATGGCATTACCCGTAACACTATTTTCCGTCTGGCCGCTGAGTTGGGGCTAACGATTAAGGAGAAGCGCATCACCCGGGATGAGGTCTATATCGCGGATGAGGCCTTCTTTACCGGTACCGCCGCCGAGGTGACCCCGATCCGCGAGGTGGATAACCGCCTTATCGGTGCCGGCAAGCGTGGTCCGATCACCGAGAAGCTGCAGTCGATGTACTTCGATGTGGTGCACGGGCGTCATGACCTGCACCCGGAG
>JBEPXU010000110.1:0-7026 GCA_041641735.1 Ectothiorhodospiraceae bacterium | reverse complement strand
GTGCGCTGGCATCGGCCTCACTGGCGCTACTGCTCTCCAGTGCCAGCAGTTTTTCCCGTGCCTGCAAAACCACCTCGCGTGGGACGCCGGCAAGCTGGGCCACTTGCAGGCCGTAACTCTGGTTGGCAGGTCCCTCCTTGACGCTGTGCATGAAGATGATCTCCTCACCGTGTTCTACCGCATCAAGGTGTACATTGGCGATGTTGCTGAGGCTCTCGGGCAGGGTGGTCAGCTCAAAATAGTGGGTGGCGAACAGGGTAAAGGCACGAAGCTGTGTGGCCAGGTGTCGGGCACAGGCCCAGGCCAGCGACATCCCGTCGAATGTCGAGGTGCCGCGGCCAATCTCATCCATAAGCACCAGACTACTGTTGCTGGCGTTGTTGAGGATGTTGGCGGTTTCGGTCATCTCCACCATAAAGGTAGAGCGGCCGGTGGCCAGGTCATCGGAGGCGCCGATGCGGGTGAAGATGCGGTCAAAAGGTCCGATACGGGCGCTGTCCGCTGGCACGAAACTGCCGATGTGGGCCAACAGAACGATGAGTGCCGCCTGGCGCATGTAGGTCGATTTACCACCCATATTCGGACCGGTAATGATCAGCATTCTTCGCTGATCATCCATGCAGATGTCGTTGGGAACGAACGGAATCTCCAGCATCTGCTCGACGACTAAATGGCGCCCCCCGCGGATATCCAGTCCCGGCTCCTCGCCAAGCTCAGGGCAGACAAGGTTAAGGGCCTCTGCACGTTCAGCCAGGTTGTTCAGCGCATCCAGTTCGGCCAGGGCGGCGGCGCTTTGTTGCAGTGCCCCCAGCTCGGCACAGAGGGTGTCGAGTAACTTCTCGTACAGCATTTTTTCCCGCGACAGGGCGCGTTCGGCCGCTGAAAGCGCCTTGTCCTCGAAGCCCTTCAGTTCCGGCGTGATGTAGCGCTCGGCGGACTTGAGGGTCTGGCGGCGGATATACTCGTCCGGCACCTTATCGCTCTGTGCCCGGGTCACTTCAATATAGTAGCCGTGAACCTTGTTGTAGCTGACCTTGAGGGTAGGGATACCGGTGCGCTCCCGCTCCCGGGCCTCCAGGTCGAGCAGAAACTGGCCGGCGTTTTCCCGAATACCCCGTAGCTCATCGAGCTCACTGTCGTAACCGGCGGCAATGACACCGCCATCGCGGATAAGGACCGGTGGCTCCTCGATAATCGCTTTATGCAACAGGGCATGGGTTTCCGGGTAGCGGGCAATACGCTCGAGAATATCCAAGAGAAGGGGGGAATCGAGGTCTTTTAGCAGTTCATGCAGCGCCGGCAGGCGTCCCAGTGCGGTGCGCAGCTGGGTAAGGTCGCGCGGCCGGGCTGACTTGAGGGCGATTCGGCTGAGGATGCGCTCGATATCGCCGATGCCGCGTAGGTGTTCGCGCAGGGGCTCGAACAGATCCTGTTCGAGCAGGGTGTTAATGGTCTGTTGACGTGCTGCCAGGCGATTGCGGTCGCGCAGCGGGCGGTTGATCCAGCGCCTGAGCAGCCGGCTGCCCATCGGTGTGGCGGTGCGGTCCATGACCCCGGCCAGGGTACGACGGTTGTCGCCCCCCAGGTTGACCTCCAGCTCCAAGTTACGCCGGCTGGCCGCATCCAGTAGCAGGGCGTTTTCACGATGCTCGACAGTTATCCCTCGCAGGTGCGGCAGAGCGGTGCGTTGGGTTTCCTGTACGTACTGAAGCAAGGCACCTGCTGCAGCGATGGCCAGTGGCATCGTTTCGCAGCCGAAGCCGCTCAGGTCCCGGGTGCCGAACTGGGTCGTCAGCAGGCGTCGGGCACTCTCAACCTCGAAGTGCCAGGGGGGGAGCTGACGAAGACTGGAGACCGTCTCGGCCGATTGGCCCTCTTCGAGCAGCAATTCCACCGGTTTGAGGCGTTCCAGCTCGGAATCGAGTGCTTCGTTGCCTTCCATCTCCTGGACGGTAAAACGGCCGCTGGTCAGATCAAGGGTCGCCAGGCCGTATCGCTCCCCCTCGCTGGCAATGGCGCTGATTAGGTTGTCGCGGCGCTCCTCCAGCAGGGCTTCGTCGGTGACGGTGCCCGGGGTGACGATACGCACCACCTTGCGCTCCACCGGGCCCTTGCTGGTGGCCGGATCGCCGATCTGTTCGCAAATGGCCACCGACTCACCCAGCCGGATCAGGCGTGCCAGATACCCCTCCACCGCATGGTAGGGAACACCGGCCATGGGAATCGGTTCGCCGGCGGAGGCGCCGCGCGCCGTCAGGGTGATATCCAGCAGCTCGGCCGCACGTTTGGCATCATCGTAGAACAGCTCATAGAAATCCCCCATGCGATAGAACAGCAGCATATGGGGGTAGTCGGCCTTGATACGCAGATATTGCTGCATCATCGGCGTGTGGGCGGTTGGCGTGGACGGCTTTTTCTGGCTTCTTTTCATCCGCACAAGTTTATCGGAAAAGGCCTTTTGCCGGCCAGTAACAAAAGCAGGGCCTGCGATCACTCCCCCTGCTTCGGGATTGATTCGCCGGCCGGGCCTTTCCATACTGAGCGAAGGGAAGGAGCGAATCACGTTTTATCAACGTGGCAAATGAGGTGATGTGTAATGGTCAATCCCAGTGACGAGCAGTTACAGGCCGATGCCGCAGCCGTGGCCGAGCTGATGAAGCGCCGCGGCTGGATGCTGGCTGCGGCCGAGTCGTGTACCGGCGGCTGGGTGGCCAAGGTCTGTACCGATCTGCCGGGCAGCTCCGGCTGGTTCGAGCGTGGTTTTGTTACCTATACCAATGAGGCCAAGCAGGAGATGCTGGGTGTACGGGGGGAAATCCTGGCGGCCAACGGGGCCGTGAGCGACGCGACTGTGGCAGAAATGGCTATTGGGGCGCTGCAGCACAGCCGCGCCCAGGTGAGTCTGGCGATAAGCGGCATTGCCGGTCCCGGCGGTGAAACCCCCGACAAACCGGTAGGGACGGTCTGTTTTGCCTGGTGCCGTGAGGGTGAGCCGGCGCAGACAGAACGCTGCGGCTTCCCGGGTGATCGGGAGCAGGTGCGCCGCCAGGCGGTACAGCATGCACTGAACGGCGTGGTGCAGCGGTTCGATGACTGAGGAGCCGACCCAACGATTGTTCTTCGCCCTGTGGCCGGCAGGCGCTCAGCGCGAGCAGCTATTGCGCTATTTTCCCCTGTTGCGTGGTTGCGGCGGACGCAGGGTCAGGACCGAAAATCTGCATATCACCCTGGCCTTTCTGGGTAGCGTCGATAACTCGACCAAAAGCTGTTTGATACAGGCAGCGGATAATATTGTTGTGCCTGCTTTTACCCTTTCCATGGCTCAACTCGGTTTCTGGCGCCGCCCTCGTGTGGTGTGGCTGGGGGCGACGGAGACGCCCCCTGAGGTGATGACACTGGTTGGTGAGTTGAAAAAGGCGATGTTGAGGTGTGGTCTGGAGCCGGACACACGTCCCTTTCAGACCCACTTGACCCTGTTGCGCAAGGCACACCGCACCCCACGCGTTCAGCAAACGCCGGTTCTGGAATGGTCGGTCAACCGCTTTGCGCTGGTGGCCTCGGAGACACGTCCGGAGGGGGCGCGTTACGAAATCCTCAAAAGCTGGGAATTGGACTCAGGGTTGAGGGTTTAAGGTTCAAAGCTCAACGAGGTGCCACGGTGGGTCCGTGGTCTCATACGTCCCCTGCATACCGCGATTTTGTTCTATTGGTATGCATGTCAGCCCTGAGACAACGATATCGTATTTCTTTGAACTTTGAACTTTGAACTTTGAACTTTGAACTTTGAACTTTGAACCTACCGAAACGCCCATTCGGCAAACGGTTCGACTTCATCCCGGTTGGCCACCACTAATTGGTAGGCATGGGGGTTGAGGGAGTGATCGGCAGTGGTATCGACCGACAGCTGCTGTAGCAGGTAGCCGAGCAGGGCACGGCGTACCTCGATATGGATGCGCTCCCCGTGGGCGCCGTAGTCCATCAGCAGGTTCAGCCGCTTTTTCTCCGGGAGTCCGGGATGGGGGGTGAGCTCCAGGGCCACGGTCTCCACCCAGTCCTCGTCAAATTCCGCGCTCGATTCGGCCTCTTCCTCCAGCATCTCCGCTCCGGCGATGCGTGACAGTACGAAATCCCGAAAATCGAAGGTCTCCTGACTGTAGGCACGTACATGCCAGCGCAGGCCGTTATGGCACAGGGAGTGGGGTTCGATGATGCGCGCTTCATCACTGTCGCGGTCGGAGAGGGAACGGTAGTAGAGGCGCAGCTGTTTTTTCTGCGAGACGGCACGGACTACCTGGGCAGTAATGGCCTTATCCGGTAGTCGTGCCGGGATCGGTAGTCGCTCGGCCGGGACGCCGAAGATGTGCTCCTCTCCGTAGGGGCCGCTCATGCTGGTGAGGTTGTGAGCGATCATTGGCAGCACTGCCTCGGGGGAGAGGTCGGCGACCTGTTCGGTAAAGGTCGGGCCAGGCACGTAACCGAACAGTGCCTGTTTGTAGAGCAGGTTATCCGGCGCCAGCTTGCCGTAGAGCCCCAGGTCCTTGGTGGCGGCCGCATCGGAGATACCGAAGGCGCGGGCCACATCGGTCCGGCTTACCACGCCACAGTAATACGCCATGATTTCAATGTATTGCAACCGCTGTCGGGTGCTCCATTTCATCCCGGCGAGGCTCTTTTCCAGTGTCTTGTCGGTCGCTGTCATGACCGTCGCTCCGTTTCGTTAATGTTCGTATCGTGCAGTAGAAGGTTATATACAAATTAAGAAAAAGTAAAATATGCTTAGGTGATAAAAAATATTGACATAGTTTCAGGTATCGACTAAATTTTCCCTCAAGCATGGTGATGCGACCCGTTAAACCAATCGAATTTGAAGGAGTAGGACCGTGGACGAGCAAAAGAAAAAGGCGTTATCCGCAGCACTGGGACAGATTGAGAAGCAGTTTGGTAAAGGCTCCGTGATGCGCATGGGCGACGAGAGCGTGGTGCGAAACATTGAGGCCATCTCCACCGGTTCACTGGGACTGGATGTGGCGCTGGGCATTGGCGGTCTGCCCAAGGGCCGGGTGGTTGAGATCTACGGCCCGGAATCCTCCGGTAAAACGACCCTGACCCTGCAGGTGGTCGCCGAGGCGCAGAAGGTGGGTGGCACCTGTGCCTTCGTCGACGCAGAGCACGCCCTCGACCCGCAGTACGCCGAGAAGTTGGGTGTGGATGTGGATGAGTTGCTGGTCTCCCAGCCCGACACCGGCGAGCAGGCGCTGGAGATCGCCGATATGCTGGTCCGTTCCAGCGCGGTTGACGTGGTGGTAGTCGACTCGGTTGCGGCACTGACCCCCAAGGCGGAGATCGAGGGCGACATGGGCGACTCCCACGTCGGCCTGCAGGCCCGTCTGATGTCCCAGGCGCTGCGAAAGCTCACTGCCAACATCAAGCGCTCCAATACGCTGGTCATCTTCATCAACCAGATCCGTATGAAGATCGGTGTGATGTTCGGTTCGCCCGAAACCACCACCGGTGGTAACGCGCTCAAATTCTACTCTTCGGTACGTATGGATATCCGCCGTATCGGTTCCATCAAGAAGGGCGACGAGGTGGTCGGCAACGAGACCCGCGTCAAGGTGGTGAAGAACAAGGTGGCTCCGCCGTTCAAACAGACCGAGTTCGACATCCTCTATGGCGAGGGGATCTCCCGTGAGGGCGAGATCATCGACATGGGCGTCAAACTCAATATCGTCGACAAGTCCGGCGCCTGGTACAGCTATAACGGCGACCGTATCGGCCAGGGCAAGGACAATGTGCGTAATTTCCTCAAGGAGAACCCGGAGATCGCCGCCGATATCGAGGGCCGTATCCGTGCCGAGTTGTTGCCCAGCGAGAAGAGCGAGGGCAGTGAAGCTAAACAGGAGACTGCCGAAGCGGCCGAGGCGTAATCGAACGCTTCGGGTACGTTGAAGGGGCGTCCTTCCTCATCAGGGAGGGCGCCTTTATGCGTTTGAGTTTATTTTCCCCGCCACTTTTCCCGTCAATTGAATTACACTACAGTGTTTTGCGAGCAAACCGGTGGCAGCATGAGTGAGCAGCAGACGCACAGCGAGGCCTATGCCGTTGCCGTGGGGCTGCTGGCCCGGCGAGAACACTCGGCCCGTGAATTAGCGGGCAAATTGCAGAGTCGTGGTTTCGATGCGGTGGCGATCGAGACAGCTCTGGCTCGGTTGCAGGCCGAGCGCCTGCAGAGCGACGAGCGATTCGCCGAGGTCTATCTGCGTCAGCGCAGCCAGAAAGGCTATGGTCCGCAGCGTATTACCGCAGAAATGCGCGAGCGCGGTATTGAAGACCACCTCATCTCCAGCCAGTTTCGTCAGGCGGAGGAGGAGGGTGAGGTCGACTGGTTCGAGCTGGCCGAGGCGGCCTACCGCAAAAAATTCGGCGAGCGGCCGATAGAGGATATGAAGGATAGGGCGAAACGGCAGCGCTTTATGCAGTATCGCGGTTTCACCCATGAGCAGATCGCCGAGGCGATGGGAACGGATTAACTTTCAGGTCAGACAACAAGTTTCGGGTAATTGAATGAAAAGCAGCGCAGAGATCCGCAGGGCCTTTTTGGACTATTTCGCCGGCAAGGGGCACGAGGTGGTAGCCACGAGCCCGCTGGTGCCGGGTAACGACCCGACCCTGTTGTTCACCAATGCCGGGATGGTGCAGTTCAAGGATGTCTTCACCGGTCAGGACAAGCGCCCTTATAGCCGTGCCACCTCGGTACAGCGCTGCGTGCGCGCCGGCGGCAAGCACAACGACCTGGAGAACGTAGGCTATACCGCGCGCCACCACACCTTCTTTGAGATGCTGGGCAACTTCAGCTTCGGCGACTATTTCAAGCACGATGCCATCCGCTTTGCCTGGGAGTTCCTCACCGACACCTGCGGCCTGCCGGCAGAGAAGCTGTGGGTGACCGTCTATGAGGAAGACGATGAGGCGGCCGATATCTGGCTCAAGGAGATCGGTGCCGATCCCAGTCGCTTCACCCGCATC
>JBEPXU010000109.1:0-7083 GCA_041641735.1 Ectothiorhodospiraceae bacterium | reverse complement strand
TGTAGATCCCATTTCACTGGTTCTGGTTCCGCACCTTGATCGTATCTACCTGGAAATGGGTCGTCGCTGCGTCGGTCGCCCGGACGACCCACACCGCTGGATTAATCCCGAATTCCACGGCTGGTGGGTCGGGCGCGGCTTTCAAATCGCTGTCGATGTCCCCACTGGTCAGTTGACCCGTTACCCCGACTTTATTCGCGAATTTCTTGCCATCTATCACCCCTACTACAACGGCAACCAACCGTTGATCCATCCCCAGCCTGCTGGGATCGCGGTTACCGATAGTCTGGCAAGATTTGTCGGCTGGCACGCTATTACCATTACCCGCGTGGCCCTGGATCAGGAACGGCAGATGCGGATCTATTTTTTCAATCCCAATAACGATAGTGGGCAGGACTGGGGTAACGGCGTTCAGGTTTCGACGCAGGGCTTTGGCGAGCGTTATGGCGAGTCCTCGTTGCCGGTGGAGCAGTTCGCCTCAAGACTCTACCTGTTCCACTTCGATCCGCTGGAGCAGATGATGCCAGAGACAGTGCCTGGCGATATGATCGCACGTATTGAAGCCTGGGGGCGTGAAAGCTGGGGAATTGGACGCTGAGGTGCAGGAAGGTGTGTTGCTATAATGCTATTTCAGCGTGTTTAAATAGTGCTGTTTGTGCTGCTGCAAGAAGACATCAAAATCCCACTCCTTGCTGCCAAGCAGCCTAGAATAGGCCGGTTTCAGCACATAGGTCTCAGCCTCCGTGGTGCCACCTTGTACCAGCTCGACTGAAACGCGCTGACGTGTATAGAGTTCCCCCTCGTAAGCATCCAGTCGCTGCCATGCTGCTGGCGTAATACCCCGATAAACAACGCCTTCAACAATGGCATCCTGTTGCGGGATAATCGCCGGATAGGGCTCAGCCTTTATGGCATAGCGACGATACCCCTTGAGCGTCGCCGGCAACGGTGATGGCTGCACACCCGAAACGGAGTGCATAATCGCATCACACATCAGGGTGCCGTAAACGAACAACCTCTTCACCCCACCAACTCCGTACCGGGATGTCTCAACTTTCTGCCTTTAAGGCAAAACCTGTCCACAGGGCACCCGCCAGATCCATCGCAGCGAAAAGAAGCACTACAGGTGGTGCGACACCAAAGACAATAAACAGGATATAGACCGGCATCACCGTCAGGCGCGAATAGACCGTCCAGCGATAGAAGTTCCTGACACCTTCGCGGCAGGCCATGAGGTAAAAAAAGGCCAGCACAGCAAGGATAAAACCGAGAATACGTATCCACACCTGATCGGTAGGTTCAAACCCAAACAGAGCAATGACCGGATTGGGAAATATCATAAATGCAGTGGCAAGCCCCGCAAGGTACAGCGCAAAGACAACCATGCTAAGCGTACTTTTTCTCATTGAACTATTCCCTTAACTCCCTTTTGACCATCAATAGCAAACTGAGAACATCGCCGGTGAATGTCTGAACGCATAGACAAACATGAGTCTCTGAAAATAAAAAAACCGAATTCCATCACCACTGGAATTCGGTTTTATTACGGACAGCTCCCATGCAATCGCCGTGCGAACAGTACAGAACAACCCTTTATTCTGTTGTTCGGATCACTCCGGTCACAATCCCCAGAATCTGCACCTCTTCGTTCTTGAGAATAATCGGTTCCATATCCGGATTGGCCGGTTGTAGGCGAATGCCATCGCGTTCGACATAGAACTTTTTCAGCGTTACCTGCTCGCCGTTAATCATCGCCACCACGGACTGGCCATTCTCTGCCGTTTCGCACTTTTCGATAATGACGACATCACCGTCCTGGATATTGTCATCCACCATGGAGTGGCCGCGCACCTTAAGGGCATAGGTGTTACGGCGCACCATATTGGCGGGAACGGAGACCCGCTGATTGTCTTCGTTCAGGTCAACCGGCTGGCCGGCAGTGATCCATCCGAGCAGCGGGATCTCGGTCATGGCCGCAGGACTCAGCTCCACCTCATCAGCATCCGGGATATACAGGTGACGCTCTTTCTTTGGAATCAGATAACTTACGGATGACATCGCAGACTCTCCTTTATTATTTAGACTTAACTTACTCTGCTATATGGAATAAATCAAACCTGTGGCATATACCACACTACCTCCCGCCTTGCTCACATGCGATAATACGCGCATGAAACGTATACATATTGTCATCGCCTTCGCCGTTATCATGGCCGTCACCATTGTGGGTGTAGTGTTCTTTTATTCTCAGCCCGCCAAACCGGCACGCCCCTTGCCCAAGGATCTAGTGGGTATTGTTCTGCCCGAGGCCCGTCCCCTTGAGCCCTTTCACCTCACCGACATTGACGAAAAACCCTTTGACCTTGAACGCCTGAAGGGGAAATGGAGTCTACTCTTTTTCGGTTATACACACTGCCCCGACATCTGCCCGACCACACTGACCACATTGCGCCTGATGGCCAGGCAGCTGCAGCAAACACCCGAGTATTATGAAAATACACAGTTTATCTTTATTTCTGTGGACCCGAAGCGCGATACTCTTCCTCACCTCAAGGAGTATGTGGGTTATTTCCACCCCGACTTCCTCGCCGTCACGGGAAAAAAGGCTGCGATCGACAAACTGTCCCGTCAGGTTGGCGCCGTCTATATGTTCGATGGCGACACAAGCAGCGATGATTACATTGTGAATCACAGTGCATCCATTGCACTGCTCAACCCGCAGGGAGAGTGGATAGGACGCTTTAATCCACCCCACAAAGCCAGCAGTATGGCTGAAGATTTCCGTCGCCTTCGCGACTATTACCAGCAATAGATACCAGCAGGACACGATTCATGGCAGACGCCCACGAAAGCGCCAGTGCGATTGATTATCTCAAGGCACTCCCTCAATACCTGATGCCAGGCCACCTGGTATCGCGTCTCATCCACGCGTTTACCCGATGTCGCTGCCGCGGTGTCAAAAATCGCTTCACCGACTGGTTCGTCAATCATTTCAAGGTGAATATGGATGAGGCCATAGAGAGCGACCCGCACGCCTATGAGACCTTTAACGCCTTCTTTACCCGTGCCCTTAAACCCGACGCACGCCCCATGGTTGAGGGAGAGAACGAACTGGCCTCCCCGGTAGACGGTACGGTAAGCCAGGCCCGTCCCATCGAGGAGGGCCGTATTTTCCAGGCCAAGGGACACGACTATTCGCTCGAGCAGCTTCTGGGTGGTTCTACCGAACGTGCCGCGCCGTTCCAGGGCGGCAGCTTTGCCACCATCTACCTCTCACCGCGGGACTACCATCGTATCCATATGCCGCTCGCCGGCACCCTGAAAGAGATGGTGCATGTGCCCGGACGACTGTTCAGCGTCAACCCGGCCACAACAAGGGTTATACCAGGGTTGTTTGCGCGCAACGAGCGGGTAGTCTCAATCTTCGAGACCCAAATGGGCCCCATGGCGATGGTCAAGGTCGGTGCGGTTAATGTTGGCAGCATCGAGACGGTCTGGGCCGGCGAGGTCACTCCTCCGGCGGGTCGTACGGTACGGAGCTGGCGCTACCGGGAGGATGAGTCGATCACGCTGCGGAAGGGAGACGAGATGGGGCGTTTTAACATGGGCTCCACGGTGATCGTGGTATTTGGACCCGAGGCTGTGGCGTGGGCGGAGGAGATCAAGGCCGGTGCACCGGTGCAGTTGGGCCAGCTGCTGGCAACGGCCAAAAACATCTAATCTCACCGCAAATGCGCTAAGTACGCAAAGGCAAATGTTACTGCGCTGAATGCTACGCAAGATAAGAAAGGAAAAGGCATTTACAATTGCCGCGTGACGGGCGGTTGGGATAAATTTTTCGGTATTGTTGCAGTCTGAACGAATCAGTGTATTTGATTATCCTTTTCGGTCTTTGTGCCTTCGCCTACATGGAAGTAAGCGAGGAGCGAGAACAGGACGCGGTAAGCTTTACGGTGAATCGCCTTCTTTAACAATTGTTGATGGTGAAGGCCATCACTTCTTCAATGCTATCGGCGCCGAGGGCGAGCATGACCAGTCTGTCGACCCCCAGGGCGACACCAGCACAATCAGGTAACTGATCCAGCGCGGCCAGAAAATGCTCATCCATCGGCACCGTTGGCAGTCCTTGTGCCTTACGCGCCTCCAGCTCCCTGCTAAACCGACTCTGCTGCTCTTGACGATCGGCCAGCTCATGAAAACCGTTGGCCAGTTCCACTCCGCGATAATAGAGCTCGAAACGCTCCGCCACCCTGGAGTCAATCGGATTCAGACGTGCCAGGGCCGCCTGTGAGGCCGGGTAATCGTAGAGAAAACAGAGCCCGTCTCTACCCAGTTCCGGTTCTATCCTGTGGGTCAGCAACAGGTCCAGCCAGGTGTCGCGTTCCTCGAGTCCATCAAAGCCGGTGATACCATGCTGCTCGGCACATGCCTTCAGGATACTCACATCGGCCTCCAGGGGATCGATATCGAGATATCGCCGAAAGGCCTCGCTGTAGCTGAGCCGCTCCGCCTCGCCATGCAGCCCCAGCAGAGGTCCCGCCAGCGCCTCCACCTCGTCCATCAGCTCATGGTGATCGAAACCGGGGCGGTACCACTCCAGCATGGTAAATTCGGGATTGTGTCGGCGCCCCGACTCGCCCTGACGGAATACCTTGCAGAGCTGATAGATAGGCCCGCTGCCGGCGGCAAGCAGCCGCTTCATCGGAAACTCCGGGGAAGTGTGGAGATAGAGCGGCAGCCCGTCGGCATGGCCGGGCCCCGTATAACGGGTGGCAAAACTCTCCAGATGCGGATCGGTGATTGCCGCGACAGAGAGCATTGGCGTTTCCACCTCCATCACCCTGCGCTCTGCGAAAAAGGCCCGTAGCCTTTGCAGGATACGGGCCCTTTGTTGCAGGGTTTCAGGCGTCGCGCCGGGACGCCAGTCGCTGCCACTCACCGGATCAGGCGCGGCCGATGTACTCGCCGGAGCGGGTGTCGACCTTAAGCTGATCGCCGACCTCAACAAACAACGGTACCTGTACCACGGCGCCGGTGTCGCAAATAGCCGGCTTGGTGCCACCGGTGGCGGTATCGCCGCGGACGCCCGGGTCGGTTTCGGTAACGGTCAACACTACGTGGTTGGGCGGCAGCACGCTGATCGGCTCGCCGTTCCACAGGGTCACCACACAGATATCCTGCTCCTTGAGCCATTTGGCCTCCTCACCGATGGCGGCCTCTGAGGCACCGATCTGCTCGAAGGTTTCAGGATGCATGAAGTGCCACATTTCGCCGTCGTTGTAGAGATACTGCATATCCGTATCCATCACATCGGCGGCCTCTACCTTTTCGCCCGATTTAAAGGTACGCTCAATCACGCGTCCGGTCTTCAGGTTACGCACCTTCACCCGATTGAACGCCTGCCCCTTGCCGGGTTTGACGAACTCATTCTCGACAATGGTGTAGGGATCGCCGTCGAGCATCAGCTTGAGACCGCGCTTGAATTCATTGGTGCTGTATGTGGCCATAACTCTTCCTGAAAACAGATTGAATGCGTAAAGATTGCCTATGATACCGCGAACTGACGATTGGAAAAATGCCCTGGCCAATGCGGTTCGCGATCCTGCCGAGTTGCTGGCACTTCTGGAACTGCCAGTATCGCTGCTGCCTGCAGCACGTGAGGCCGCCGCTCAATTCCCACTCCGCGTTCCAAGGGGCTACCTTTCGCGTATCGAAAAGGGCGACCCGCATGATCCCTTACTTCGCCAGGTGCTGCCACTTGGGGAAGAGATGGCGGAAGTGCCCGGGTTTAAGGCCGATCCGGTGGGGGATCTGGGGGCTGTCGCAGCGCCTGGCGTGCTCCACAAATATGCGGGACGTATCCTGCTGACAGCCACTGGAGCCTGTGCCATCCACTGCCGCTACTGTTTCCGCCGTCATTTCCCCTATGCTGAGGAGAATCCGGGAAAGCAGAGCTGGCAAAGTGCTGTCGACTACATCAAGGCACACCCTGAAGCTGAGGAGCTGATTCTCAGTGGCGGTGATCCGCTCATGCTCGATACGCCGCAGCTTGAACTGCTTGGCCGTCGTCTGTTGCCCTACCCCCAGATCAAGAGACTCAGGCTGCACACGCGCCTTCCCGTTGTCCTCCCCGAACGTATCGACCGCAGCCTGCTGAACTGGATAGCCCAGCTCCCATGGCAGGTGGTGATGGTCATTCACTGCAACCACCCTGCAGAAATCGATACCAATGTCACCGAGGCGCTGAATCAGCTCCATTCGGCCGGCGTCACCCTGTTTAACCAAAGTGTCCTGCTACACCAGGTTAACGACGATACCGATACCCTGCTACAGTTGCATGAACGACTGTTCCAGAACCGTGTTGTTCCCTATTATCTCCATCTGCTTGATCGTGTCAGCGGTGCGGCACACTTTGAGGTCGATGAACGAGTCGCCACCGAACTGCTCGAGCAACTCAGGGAACACGCTCCAGGATACCTGGTGCCGAAGCTGGTACGT
Organism: Ectothiorhodospiraceae bacterium; assembly: GCA_041641735.1. Lineage (GTDB taxonomy): Bacteria > Pseudomonadota > Gammaproteobacteria > Thiohalomonadales > Thiohalomonadaceae > JAPHTQ01. The sequence goes on along the minus strand of JBEPXU010000109.1, from coordinate 585 downwards.
GAAATCGAGGGTGAGCCCAACAAACGACCGGTTGCATGATGCGGTTTGTAAACTATCTTTAATACTGATATAAAACAATCAGTTACAACTCATAAAGGAGTTCCTAACAGGATGGCAAGGCAAAAGGGACAGATTGGTCTGAACATTGCGGAACGCAGCAGGCCAAACAAGGCCTCCTTTGACCACCGCAGTGCCAACGTGGAGCAATGGGTTCAGGCCCTGCCTGTCGGCAACATTGGCGAAACCGCTCGACAGGTTTATGAAACCCTGCATGAGGTAAACCGTTTTGATATCCCCTGGAAGGAGCGCTACCGCTTTCTGGAAACACTTCGAGAGCCCGTCAACTACGTACAAAAGGCACTGGTTCGACGTTTTACCGGCCTCTCCTTTCCTCTGCAGGAAAAGACCCAGCGGATAGCAATCCTTGCCCGCACCCTCTATGACGAAATGGCCCTGGGCTACAAAACAGCGATCGAGGATATGCTGGGCAGCAGCTTTCTCACTCGCGATAACAAGGCCCTAACCGTACTTATCCACCGTGCGATACGCTACCTCAGCCAGAGCATGCTCATCTGCTACCAAACC
>JBEPXU010000108.1:0-7089 GCA_041641735.1 Ectothiorhodospiraceae bacterium | reverse complement strand
CTCAGCCTTTGAACGGAAAGTTGAACGCTTTCAACAGCGCCCGCGCTTCGTCATCGCTATTTGCAGTAGTGGTAATGGTGATATCCATACCACGCAGGGTGTCGATCTTGTCGTAATCAATCTCAGGAAAGATGATTTGCTCACGCACACCCATGCTGTAATTACCGCGACCGTCGAATGACTTGCTGTTCAGACCACGAAAATCGCGAATACGAGGGATAGCGATTGAGATAAGGCGATCGAGAAACTCATACATGCGCTCGCGGCGCAGAGTCACCTTACAACCAATCGGCCAACCCTCACGAATCTTAAAGCCCGCGACAGATTTGCGTGCATTGGTAACGATCGGCTTCTGACCAACAACCTTGGTCATATCAGCAACCGCGTGCTCAAGCACCTTCTTGTCAGCAGCAGCTTCACCGACGCCCATGTTGACCGTGATCTTTTCGATCTTCGGCACAGCCATGATGTTGTCGTACTTCAACTCGTCCATCAGCTGTTTGACGACGGTGTCTTTATAGAAATCTTGCAGTCTAGCCATTGTCTTACCCGACTTACGCGTCAATAACTTCGTTGTTGGATTTGAAGATGCGAACCTTGCGGCCATCTTCCAGGATCTTGATTCCGACACGGTCGGCTTTGCCGCTCGCGGGATTGAAGATCGCCACATTGGAAAGATGCATGGGCATCTCCTTGTCGATGATGCCGCCAGGCACGCCCATTGCCGGGTTAGGCTTCTGGTGCTTTTTCACCATATTAACGCCTTCGACAAGAACTCGGCTATCTGCAGGCATCATCGCAGTGATGGTGCCTCGCTTTCCTTTGTCCTTACCGGCAATAACGATTACATCGTCACCTTTTTTCAACTTTTGCATTTTTCTATCTCTCAGCCTTACAGCACTTCAGGTGCCAGAGAAATAATCTTCATGAAACGGTCACCACGCAGTTCGCGGGTAACGGGGCCGAAGATACGAGTACCAATGGGCTCCAGCTTATTATTCAGCAATACAGCTGCATTGCCGTCAAAGCGGATCAGGGAGCCATCTGCACGGCGTACGCCTTTGCGGGTACGTACGACTACGGCATTGTAGACTTCACCTTTTTTAACCTTGCCGCGAGGAATGGCTTCCTTAACACTTACCTTGATAATGTCACCAATACCTGCATAGCGACGATGTGAGCCGCCAAGCACCTTGATGCACTGGACAACACGGGCACCGCTGTTATCGGCAACATCCAGTTTTGTCTGCATCTGAATCATGGAACAATCTCCGCACTATCGTTTGCTGCTCACAGCGCCATTAGGTTAAGGGCGCGAGATAATACCACTAAATGACGAAAAGCCCAAGCCTTAATTGCCTTGGGCTATTCGCTGTGAACAGCTAAGTTATATGACAGCTTCTCAGCTAGCCCTTTCCAAAATCTTGACCAGACGCCAGGATTTGGACTTTGACAACGGACGGCACTCCTCAATAGAGACGGTATCGCCCATTTTGCACTCGTTATTCTCGTCGTGAGCATGCAGCTTGGTGGAACGCTTAACATACTTACCATAGATGGGATGAGCGACCATCCGCTCAACATAGACCGTGATGGTCTTATCCATCTTGTCACTCACGACACGTCCCATAACAGTACGTGTGTTTTTAGCCTCTTCGCTCATGACTTCGCCTTCTCATTCAGAATGGTCTTGACGCGAGCGATGTCGCGGCGGACCTGACTAACACGATGTGGCTGAGACAACTGCCCAGTCCCCTTCTGCATGCGAAGATTGAACTGTTCACGCAAAAGCCCGTTCAGTTCACCATTCAGCTCTTCGACGCTCTTGTCTTTAAGTTCACTAGCTTTCATCACAGCACCGTGCGAGTTACAAATGTGGTCTTAACAGGCAACTTGGCCGCGGCGAGCTTGAATGCTTCGCGGGCGATCTCTTCGGAGACACCCTGCATTTCATAAAGCATGCGACCAGGCTGAATCTGGGCCACCCAGTATTCAACATTACCCTTACCTTTACCCTGACGAACCTCGAGAGGCTTCTCGGTGATCGGCTTGTCGGGGAAAATGCGAATCCAGATCTTACCGCCACGCTTGATGTGACGGGTCATGGCACGACGGGCAGCCTCAATCTGGCGCGAGGTAATACGACCACGCTCGACTGACTTGAGACCGAACTCGCCGAAGCTGACCTTGTTACCGACCTGGGCATAACCGCGGTTGCGGCCCTTCTGCACTTTACGGAATTTGGTACGTTTTGGCTGAAGCATTGATCCTTACTCCGTTACTTCGCTGCCGGCTTTTCAGCTTCGGCTGCAGCCGGGGCTTCACCGCGGTCAAAGACCTCGCCTTTGAAGATCCACACCTTGACACCGATGATGCCGTAGGTGGTCTTGGCTTCGGCGAAACCGTAGTCGATATCAGCACGCAGGGTGTGCAGCGGCACACGACCTTCGCGATACCACTCACTACGGGCAATCTCTGCACCGTTGAGTCGACCGGCAACGTTAATCTTCACACCCTGAGCACCAAGGCGCATGGAATTGGTCACCGCGCGTTTCATAGCACGACGGAACATAATGCGTTTTTCCAGCTGCTGGGCAATGCCCTGTGCAACCAGTGTCGCATCCAGCTCCGGCTTGCGAACCTCTTCGATATTGATGTGTACCGGAATACCCATCATCGCGGAGACTTCGCCGCGCAGGCGCTCGATATCCTCGCCTTTCTTGCCGATAACCAGACCCGGACGTGCGGTGCTGATAGTAATACGGGCATTGCGGGCAGGACGCTCGATCTGGATACGGCTGACAGAGGCTGTCGCGAGACGCTTCTGCAGATATTCACGCACCTTCAGATCGGTGTGCAGGTAATTACCGAAATCCTTGGATTCGGCATACCATTTGGAGGTCCAGTCTTTGGTGATGCCCAGACGAATTCCCGTTGGATGAACTTTCTGTCCCATTACGGCCTCTCTATTACTTATCCGCAACCATCACAGTAATGTGACTGGTACGCTTGAGAATGCGGTTACCGCGGCCCTTGGCACGGGCGCGCATACGCTTAAGGGTCGGACCCTGATCGATGAAGATCTGGGAGACCTTCAACTCATCGATGTCCGCACCGTCGTTGTGTTCGGCGTTGGCAATGGCTGACTCCAGCACCTTCTTGACCAGTTCAGCACCCTTCTTCGGGCTGAAGCTCAGGAGCTGCAGTGCCTTTTCAACGGACAAGCCACGGATTTGATCCGCCACCAAGCGGCACTTCTGCGGAGAAATACGTGCGTATGTCAATTTTGCTTTGGTTTCCATCACACTTGCTCCTTACCGTGACTTCTTATCGGCAACGTGACCCTTATAGGTGCGGGTGGGAGCGAACTCACCCAGCTTGTGACCAACCATGTTTTCGTTGATCAGCACAGGGACATGTTGACGACCGTTATGCACAGCGATGGTCAAACCAACCATCTCCGGCATAATCATCGAACGACGCGACCAGGTCTTAATCGGGCGACGGTCGTTGGCTGCAGCAGCAACCTCAACCTTCTTCGCCAGATGATGGTCAATAAATGGGCCTTTTTTGATCGAGCGTGGCATCTATCTTGCCCTCACTTATCTCTGCTTGCGACGACGGAGAATCATTCCGTCGGTACGCTTGTTCTTACGAGTCTTGTGTCCCTTGGTTGGAACACCCCACGGGGTTACCGGATGACGGCCACCGGATGTGCGGCCTTCACCACCACCGTGCGGGTGATCAACCGGGTTCATCGCGACACCGCGAACGGTAGGACGAACACCACGCCAGCGTGAAGCACCGGCCTTGCCCAGTTTACGCAGGCTGTGTTCGCTGTTACCTACCTCACCGATGGTTGCCTTGCACTCGGCCAACACCTTGCGCATCTCGCCGGAGCGAAGTCGCAGGGTTGCGTAGCGTCCTTCACGTGCAACCAGTTGAACGGAAGCACCGGCACTACGTGCAAGCTGCGCACCCTTACCGGGCTTAAGCTCAATGCAGTGAACGGTAGTACCAACCGGGATATTCAACAGCTTGAGGCTGTTACCGGGTTTAATCGGCGCTTCCTGTCCGGTGTGAATCTCGGTACCGGCAGATACACCCTTGGGTGCAATGATGTAACGACGCTCACCATCGGCATATTTAATCAGCGCAATATTGGCGGTACGGTTCGGATCGTACTCCAGACGCTCGACCACACCCGGAACACCGTCTTTGTTCCGTTTGAAATCGATCACACGATAGTGCTGCTTATGACCACCGCCCTTGTGACGGGTACAGATGCGGCCCAGGTTATTACGGCCACCCTTCTTGCTCTTCTTCTCAAGAAGCGGGGCATGGGGCGCACCCTTGTGCAGCTCGGGGTTCACCACTTTAACGACAAAGCGGCGGCCTGGAGACGTCGGTTTAAGTTTTGCTACTGGCATCGGACGTTTCCTTCAATTATTCAGCAGCACCGAGGAAGTCGATCTCCTGACCTTCCTGCAGTGTGACGTAAGCCTTCTTCCAATCGTTGCGACGGCCCATTTTGGCGCCGAAACGCTTGACCTTGCCCTTGACGTTGCTCACCTGAACTCGATCAACTTTGACATCGAACAGCAGTTCAACAGCCTTTTTGATCTCAGGTTTGGTCGCGTCAGTGGCAACCTTGAATACGATCTGGTTACTTTGCTCCGCGGCAATGGTGCTCTTCTCAGAGATGTGCGGAGCCATAAGAACCTTCATCAGGCGCTCTTCATTCATGCCAACATCTCCTCCAACTCTTTAACCGCAGGGACAGTCATAATGACTTTTTCAAAGCCAACCAGACTTACCGGGTCGACACGCTTGGCACTGACCACATCGACGTGAGCCAGATTGCGTGAAGACAGAAACAGGTTGTCGTCCAAGTCATGATGAACAATGAGGGCGTTTGTGAGGCCCATGTTCTTCAGCTTCTCGTTAAGCATCTTGGTCTTGGGCGCATCGACTGCGAACTTATCGACAACAATGAGGCGCTCCTGACGAACCAGTTCAGAGAGGATGGACCGCAGGGCACCGCGGTACATCTTCTTGTTAACCTTCTGTGAGTAATCACGCGGTGATGCCGCAAAGGTCTTGCCGCCGCTACGCCACAGTGGGCTGCGGATAGTACCGGCACGAGCACGACCGGTACCTTTCTGACGCCACGGCTTGGCGCCGCCACCACGTACATCCGCACGATTCTTCTGTGCTTTGGTACCGGCACGGGCACTCGCCATATAGGCGGTGACGACCTGGTGCACCAGTGATTCATTAAAGTCACGGCCAAAGTTCTCTTCTGAGAGCTCAACGCCGTTCTTGGATGCACGACCAGTCGCAGTTGTAAGCTTCAATTCCATGGTCATACCCCTTATTTCTTGGCCTTGACTGCAGGGACAACGATGACATCGTTACCCTTGGAACCCGGTACTGCACCCTTAATCAGGAGCAGGTTGCGTTCGGCATCAACGCGAACGACTTCCAGGTTTTGAGCAGTGCGCTTAACGTTACCCATGTGACCCGCCATTTTCTTGCCTTTGAAAACACGACCGGGGGTCTGGTTCTGACCGATGGAACCGGGGGCACGATGAGCCAGTGAGTTACCGTGAGTGGCGTCCTGAGTACGGAAGTTGTGACGCTTGACCACACCGGCAAAACCTTTACCGATGGTGGTTCCGGAAACGTCTACCTTCTGACCGTCCTCGAAAATATCAACCTTGATCTCTGAACCGAGCTCAAGGCCTTCGCCCTCGCCGTCATTCAGGCGAAACTCACAGAGGGTACGACCAGCCTCGACGCCCGCCTTGGCATAATGACCTGCCATAGGCTTGCTGACGCGGTTGGCACGACGTGAACCGACGGTAACCTGCAGTGCGCTGTAGCCATCGCTCTCCAGGGTCTTAACCTGGCTGATGCGGTTCGGCTCAACTTCTACTACGGTCACCGGCATGGAGACGCCGTCTTCTGTGAAGACGCGGGTCATGCCGCATTTGCGACCAATAACACCAATAGCCATTTTTATAACCTCGATTTCTCGGCACCGATTACGATTGACCGGTGCTGAAACTCAGCCGCCCCGGTACAGGACCGGGGCGGCGACCATGAAAAAAGACGGATATCTTACTGCAATTTAATCTGGACGTCGACCCCTGCGGCCAAGTCCAGCTTCATCAGCGCATCCACCGTCTTATCGGTCGGATCCACAATATCCATCAAACGCTTGTGAGTACGCAGTTCGTACTGGTCGCGGGCGTCTTTATTGACGTGCGGAGAGACCAACACGGTAAAGCGTTCTTTTTTGGTCGGAAGCGGAATGGGGCCCTTAACTTGGGCACCGGTACGCTTCGCGGTTTCAACAATCTCGCGGGCAGACTGATCGATGAGACGATGATCAAAGGCCTTGAGACGAATGCGGATCTTTTGATTTGCCATATTATTACTCGATGATCTTGGAAACGACGCCGGCACCAACGGTACGACCACCTTCGCGAATCGCGAAGCGCAGACCCTCATCCATCGCGATCGGCGCGATGAGGCTCACGGTCATCTGGACGTTGTCGCCAGGCATTACCATTTCAACGCCTTCCGGCAGGTCACACGCGCCGGTTACGTCAGTGGTACGGAAGTAGAACTGAGGACGGTATCCGTTAAAGAACGGGGTGTGACGGCCACCCTCTTCCTTGGACAGAACGTAGACCTCGGCCTCGAACTTGGTGTGCGGGGTGATGGAACCCGGCTTGGCCAGGACCTGACCACGCTCGATTTCGTCACGCTTGGTACCACGCAGCAGGATACCCACGTTATCACCGGCTTCACCCTGGTCCAGCATCTTGCGGAACATCTCGACACCGGTAACGGTGGTCTTGGTGGTGTCCTTGATGCCGACAATCTCGACCTCTTCGCCAACCTTGACGACGCCGCGCTCAACACGACCGGTCGCTACGGTACCACGACCGGAGATGGAGAAGACATCCTCGACCGGCATGATGAAGTCACCGTCGATGGCGCGCTCGGGCTCCGGAATGTAGCTATCCAGCGCCTCAACCAGCTTAATGATGGAGGGAACGCCGATATCGGAGCTATCAC
>JBEPXU010000107.1:0-7148 GCA_041641735.1 Ectothiorhodospiraceae bacterium | reverse complement strand
CTACGACCAGTATTCCTTCAAGTTTTTGCCGTTTATGGGCAAGCTGGTAGCCAACGATCCGGATAGCTACAAATATCTGGCTGAGTCGATCCGCATGCACCCGGATCAGGAAACGCTAAAGGGGATGATGCAGACAGTGGGCTTTGAGAAGGTCGATTACCACAACCTCACCGGCGGCATCGTCGCCCTGCACCGGGGTTTCAAATTCTAGGATGGTTGGTGCGGTTCAGTACGCAGGCTTCTTCCGCCGCCTGGCAGCTGTGCTGATCGACGGCCTGTTACTGTTCATCCTTTTCTCTCCACTGACCCGGCTGTTGAGCGGCGGAAGCTATTTCCCCGTCTCCGACACAAGGAATCACGGTCTTGCTGAGTTCGACTGGTCTTTTCTGCTGCTGAACGACATCCTGCCGATGCTGATAATCATCTTTTTCTGGGTACGATACCGAGCCACGCCCGGCAAGCAGCTGATGGAGTGCGAGGTGGTCGACGCCACCACCCATGACAACCTGCGCATCGGACAATCCTTTTTACGCTACATCGGCTATTTCATCTCCCTGCTGCCGCTCGGGTTGGGCTTCCTCTGGATTATCTGGGATCCCAAAAAACGCGGATTCCATGACCTGCTGGCCCACACGGTAGTCCTCCATGCCGATCTCTCACGGGTGGATCATCTGGCAGAGCAACCGTTGGAGAAACTGATGAAGGAGGCCGAATGAGTCGCGACAGCGCCTCCATGATCAACGTTGCTGCCCTCGCCACACTGGAGCAGGCCATCAATGCCGCACTGGCACTGGACCCCAAGACCGGGGAGCGGCTGTCGCGTCTTGAAGGAAAAGTCATTGCTATCGAGCTGTCCGGAATCGGTTTACGGTTTTTCCTACAACCGAAGGACGGCGGACTGCGCCTGATGGGTCACTTTGACGGTGAGGTCGACACCACCCTGCGTGGTGCGCCCTTTGCAATGCTGCGTATGGGTAGCGGACGCACCGGCGAAGGACTCTTCAAGGGCGGCGTCGAGATCGATGGGGATGTGGAACTGGGCACCCAGGTTCAGCGTGTATTTGAAAAACTCGATATCGACTGGGAGGAGCACCTGTCACGCCTCACCGGCGATATCATCGCCCACCAGCTTGGCAATGTCGCCCGTGGACTTTTTGCCTGGGGGGAGCGCAGTGCCGATCATCTCGGTGAGGACATCGCCGATTACCTGCAGGAAGAGCGCGACGTGCTGCCGGTGGACTGGGAAGTGGAAACCTTCATCGATGGGGTCGATACCCTGCGCAGCGATGTCGACCGTATTGAGGCGCGGGTCAAGCGGCTGATGAAAATGCTTGAAAGCGGGGATTGATTCTTCACCGCGGACGCCGCCATGGATGGCGGTGGTAGACGATACAGGAGCACATTGTCCAGACGCGATGTTAGCTGAGGCGAGCCAGCCACGAAGGTGGCACAATTAAATGTAGGAGCGACCGTCCCGGTCGCGATAACAGTGGCAGATTCGGTGTGGTACAGCATAATTGACCCCTGCCCTGAAGAGTCAGGACTGATACGCACATTAGCGTGGTGAAGATGCTGAAGATCAAACCACGAACTTCATAAAGAACGAGTCGCAGTAAAACAATCGCGACCGGGACGGTCGCTCCTACGCAAACTATTGTTACCCTTGTGCTCTTCGTGAACTTCGCGGTATATCGCTTTAAATGAGATTACTCCGTGATCTCTGCGTCTCTGTGGTGCATGATCCAAATAACAATGTTAATGGGGTTTTTATCGTGATTCGTCCCGGCCAGGCCCTGCGCCTGTTTTACATCAGCTGGACCCTGCTGCGGCACGGTCTGGACGAGCTCATCTTCGCCTCCCACCTGTTCCGTCCGCTGCATTTCCTGCGCTGGTTTATGTGGTGGCGGGTACTGCGCAACAAGGAACTCGGCCGCGGTGTCCGTATCCGCCGGGCGCTGGAGGACCTGGGCCCCATCTTCGTCAAATTCGGCCAGATCCTCTCCACCCGCCGCGACCTGCTCCCGGATGACATCTCCCTTGAACTGGCACGGCTTCAGGACCGGGTGCCGCCCTTCCCGGGCGAAACCGCCGTGGCGATCCTCGAGAAGGCCTATGGCCAGCCCCTTAAGGAGGTGTTCGCCGAGTTCAACCCCGAGCCGCTCGCCTCGGCCTCCATCGCCCAGGTGCATGCCGCACGGCTGCTCGACGGTACCGAGGTCGTCGTCAAGGTGGTGCGCCCGGATATCGAGCCGGTGATCCGCCGAGACATCGGCCTGCTCTATATTATCGCCGATAAGCTGCAGCACTACTGGTCGGAAGGTCGACGCCTGCGTCCCGTTGAGGTGGTGCAGGAGTTTGAAAAGACCATCATCGACGAGCTCGACCTGATGCGCGAGGCCTCCTCCGCCACCACTATCCGGCGCAATTTCCAGGGCTCCGAACTGCTCTATGTACCGGAGGTCTACTGGCCCTACTGCCGTCGGCGCGTCATGGTGATGGAGCGCATCAACGGCATCCCCGTCAGCAACATCGACGCCATCCGCGAGGCGGGTATCGACCTGGAGTCGCTGGCCGCCCGCGGGGTGGAGATCTTCTTCACCCAGGTGTTCCGCCACAACTTCTTCCACGCCGATATGCACCCGGGCAACATCTTCGTCTCCCCGGCGGGTCAGTATATGGCGGTGGACTTCGGCATCGTCGGTACCCTCAGCCCCGATGACCAGCGTTATCTGGCAGAGAACTTCCTCGCCTTCTTCCATCGCGACTACCAGCGGGTGGCTGAACTGCATGTGGAATCCGGCTGGGTACCGAGCGACACCCGGGTGGACGAGTTCGAGGCGGCGATCCGCACCGTCTGCGAGCCGATCTTCGAACGGCCACTGGCCGACATCTCCTTCGGCCAGTTGCTGCTGCGCCTGTTCCAGACTGCGCGCCGCTTCAATATGGAGGTCCAGCCGCAGCTGGTGCTGCTGCAAAAGACCCTGCTCAACATCGAGGGGCTGGGCCGCCAGCTCTACCCGGACCTCGACCTGTGGCAGACTGCCAAGCCCTTCCTTGAGCGCTGGATGAGCGAGCAGATCGGTACCCGCGCCTTTCTCAACCGGGTCAAAGAGAACGTGCCGCAGTGGGGCGAAAAGCTGCCGGAGATCCCCTCGCTGGTTCATGAGGTACTGCACCAGGCACGCCACGGCAAGTTGCAGATACAGAGCAACAGTGATGAGCTGCAGAAGATCCGTGGCGAAATACGTCGGGCCAATCACCGCAACTTCTTTGCCATTCTCGGCAGCGCCCTGATTATCAGTGCTTCCTTGGTCTACGGACTAGACGGTCATTCACCACGCATGGCCTACGGTGCGCCGATTCTTACCTGGATTCTCGGCGGCCTCGGCATCGCCATTCTCTTCAGCAACCGACCGAACCGAAACGACTAACCCTTGCATGCCGCTGCCATCACCCCCATAGAGGTGATGGCACCAAGTATTTCACGCCATAATACCTGACAGTTCTGGTATACTTTGCCGCACTTATTTTACGGTTTTATCAACCCCAGAGACACAACATGGCCACACAACACGTCGATGTCGCCATAGTCGGTGGCGGAATCTCCGGTACCGCCCTGCTCTACCTGCTGGCCCGCTACACCGATCTCAGTCGTATTGCCCTGCTGGAGAAGTACCCGGCGGTGGCACAGGTAAATTCCCACGGGCGCAACAACAGCCAAACCCTGCACTGCGGCGACATCGAGACCAACTACACTCTGGAGAAGGCACTTCAGGTTCAGAAAACCGCAAAGATGGTCACCCGCTATGCCGAACAATTGCCGGCGCCGGACAGGCTGCTCTACCGCTACTCCAAGATGGCGCTGGGGGTCGGTGAACGGGAGTGCGAGGAGCTGCGCGAGCGCTTTACCCGCTTTTCACCTCACTACCCGGGTATGCGCCTGCTGGAACAGGAGCAGATCGCCAGTGTCGAGCCCAAACTGGTCGAGGGGCGCCAGGAGGAAATCACGGCACTGGCCACCGAGGGGGAGATCAGTGCCGTCGACTTCAATGCGCTGGCCGTCTCCTTCGTCGAACAGGCCAAAGCCACAGCCGACGATCGCATAACCCTGGAAACCGGTACCGAGGTCAAGGCGATCGAGGCAGAAGGGGAAGGCTATCGACTGAAGACAAGCCGTGGTGAGATGACTGCCAATTTCGTTGTGGTCAGTGCCGGCGGTCACAGCCTGCTCTATGCCCAGCGCATGGGTTATGGCCGGGAGTACTCCTGCCTGCCCATCGCCGGTAGTTTCTACTACACCCCGCAGGTGCTAAACGGCAAGGTCTACACAGTACAGAATCCCAAACTGCCCTTTGCCGCGATCCACGGTGACCCGGACATCGTGGAGGCGGGCAAGACCCGCTTTGGCCCCACCGCGCTGGCACTGCCGCTGCTGGAGCGCCACAACCTGGGCACCTTTATCGAGTATCTGGAGGTGCTACGCCCGGATATGGATGTGGCCAGGGTCTTTTTCGACCTGCTTAAAGAGGGTGAGATCCGTCGCTATATGATGAAAAACACCCTGTTCGAGATACCGCTTATCCGCCGCCATCTCTTTCTCAAGGACGCCCAGAAGATTGTCCCGTCACTCAAGCTGGAGGACCTGACCTTCGCCAAGGGTATTGGCGGGGTTCGACCGGTACTGATCGACAAAGCCAACCGCAAGCTCCACCTGGGCGAGGCGCGCATCGCACCCGGCAACGGCATCATCTTCAACATGACACCCTCTCCGGGAGCGACCAGTTGTCTGGGCAATGCGGAGAACGATCTTCAGATGATTGCCGAGCACCTGCAGTGCAAGGTCCAGCACGATCGATTGCGGGCAGAACTGCATGGCGAGGATGAGGGAGCAAAGCGTGAGGTGCGCGCCTCCTGAGGCGTTTGGTTTTTGTAAAACCTGATTATCTCAGTCCCACTCCTGCAGCAGCCTGCTTACCTGCTCAAAGCCCAGAGCAAGGACGTTGACCCCCTTCTCCTTGCCCTTGAGCTGCAGAGACTGCTCCTTGTCACGCCACTGTTCCAACGGCAAAACACGATAAACACTTTCACTCAACACGATATCCGTTCCCAGCGCCTTACTGGCGGACTCAAGACGAAACGTAGTATTCACCGCATCCCCCAGCGCGGTGTTGTCGCTACCCACCTCAACAGAGGCCATCCCGCTATTGATACCGATACCAACACGGAGAGGTTCGCTCAGCTCTGAGAAACTGTGGTAGAGCCCTGATGTTAACTCCCCCAGCAGGCATGCCGTACGCAGGGCGTGGAAAATATTTTCCCGGTGATGCTCGCCCTCCCAGCGGGCAAAGACGCAGTCACCGATAAACTTATCCACCGTCCCACCGTTATTCGCGATGACCTCACTGGTTTGTTCAAACCACAGGTTCATCACCCGAGTCAGTGTCTGAATGGAGAGCTTTTCGGAAAGACGGGTGTAGCCGCGCATGTCGGCCACCAGGATCGTGATCTCCTTGATCACGGGCTCATCCATGATCATCGTCGCCTGCATCGATAGTGAATCGCTGAACGATAACGGCTGCGCTTGATGTTCAAACAGCAGGGAGGTTCCGCCGATAGTAATACGGTCGCCATCGGACAGTTGCGTCGGTGTTGTGATCCGTCTGCCGTTTAAGCGGCTGCCATTGGAGCTGCCGCTGTCGATGAGGTAGAAGTCCGCCTTCCCCAGGCGACGGATCAGGGCATGCTGCCGGGAGACCTGCGGGTCGGACAGCACGATATCATTCCCCCTGTCACGCCCAATGGAGGTCACAGGCCCACATTCAGCAGAGTTGTCGTACTCCTGCGAACCGTATTTTATGTATGCGCTCATCGTTCCCTCACCTGAGCCATGCTCAATTTATCACTGTCGCGATGGCCCTCATTATCCTGCCTACCTGACAACTGACTTGATATGATGGCAGGGTAGGTACCTTCGTTTTATATCATGCTGGACGCTCATACATCCCCTCAGAAATTAACACGAATAGCCTCCCAGATAAGTGATCCGAACCACTAACTCTTTGACCTTGCCGAACAAGTCGCCCTGCAGAAAAGGAGGAGTGCCTACATTGAGCCAGGAAAAGCTCTCCCATTACAGAGCTTTGTGCGGCGATCATATACCGGGCTCACCCGGTTTCCATGCCACCCGAGAATCCTCGGGCAGCTTTTGACAAATACCATTTGACACACGAATGATAATCGTTATCATTTGCATCTAATTGATGACGCAAAATGCATATCCGATGAAACATAGCCAAAGCCCGCCCCCTTACAGTAATAGGAAACACCCTCCTACTCGTCGCATCAGCAGCCAATCGCTGCTCGCCGGAGAGAGTCGCCTGCGTATCGAACACGACGGGGTCGACTACCTGTTGCAGCTAACCCGACAGGGCAAGTTGATACTCACCAAATAGACCCAACCGACACGGGCAAGCCAGCCTCCCGCCAGCCAGCCCCATTTATCCATACCGCTTCTACAGTGGTAGGCAACCTGAATGGGGAAAATCGATGAAAAAACACACACTGGCACTCGCCATGGCAGCCACCCTCGGCTACCACGGCACCATCCTCGCCGCGCCTACCGTCGAGGCCAGCGGTATCCTTGAGGTAGAGGCCCATAGCGGTGAAGAGAGCAGCGACATTGCTGTAGCCTCCGCCGAGGTGGGCTTTGTCGCCCAAATCAACAACAAGGTCACCGGCGAGGTCGTCCTGCTACACGAAGCCGGCGAACCGGAGCCCATCGTCGTCGATATTGCCACCATCACCCTGAGTTTCACTGAAAACTTCCGTGTCACCACCGGAAAAAGCTATGCCCCCTTTGGTCTGTTCGACAGCTACATGATCGCCGATCCGCTGACCCTGGAACTGGCCGAGACCAGTGCCACCCTAATGCAGGCGGACTTCACCACCGCTAACATCACCTCCTCCCTCTATACCTTCAACGGCCCCAACGCCAGCGATGAACAGATCGACAACTGGGGGCTCGCTGTCGGCTATGCCGGGGAAAGCATCACCCTTTTGCTCGGCTACCTCGACAACCTCGGCGATAGCGATACCATCGCCGCCGAGACCCTCGACAGCAATGTCCCCGGCGTGAGCGCCAGCGTCGG
>JBEPXU010000106.1:0-7154 GCA_041641735.1 Ectothiorhodospiraceae bacterium | reverse complement strand
GCGGCAGTACCTTTACCTCCCCCCATAGTTCTGAATGGTGTGTACTGTGTTCGGTAAAATCGCGTAGCCGACCATGAAGGGGGCCGTGCTCACCGAAGACACTGTTTACCCCCTGCATAATGGCCGGGGCCGAGCGCCATGATGTGTGCAGGGGAAAGGTGCGGGCATTCAGGTGGCTTTCCAGCCAATCGTGTGCCGTATGGAAGAGTCGCGGTTCCGCCCGCCTGAACCGGTAGATCGACTGCTTGGCGTCACCGACCAGGAACACACTGCGCAGGGTGTCGGCTTCGGTGGCCGCCATTTCCTGTAAAAGTGGCAACAGCAGGCGCCATTGTGTCGGGTTGGTATCCTGAAACTCATCGACCAGCAGGTGATCGATCCTCTGATCCAGTTTGTATTGCACCCACAGTGCATTCTCGGAGTGATTCAGGAGACGGTAGGCTCGCCACTCAAGATCACTGAAGTCCAGTACCCGCTGTTCCTGCTTGAGTTGCTGATAGTGTTGCAATAGCCGGTTGCCGGCACGATACCAAGCGGAGTTGGCCTGCCAAGCGTTGTGGGCTGAGATCCTGTCGATAGTCTGGAGAATCGCCTGGCTAAGCTCATCGTGCAGGGAGAGGAAGCGTTCCTGACCCTCTACCCCCATTTTACCGGCTTGGGTTTTGGAGGGTTTGCGCGCTCGGGGTGCTCCCTGTTTAGTGAGGAAAACGTCGCGACAGGCAGCAAACCGCTCGTTATTACTGAGATCAGGGTTGCGCGCCGATGCAATCGCCTCAAGCGCATCCTGATTCCCCTTCGTCGGATGCTTGGATAGCAGCGTCGCAAACTCCGCCAGGGCGGATAATCGATGGGCGGTGAAAAAATGCTGTAGCGGGTCTTCTGCGGGGGTGACCTGCCACCGTTGTCCAAGATTTTCCGTAGCGAATGCCACCGGATCGGCGGCGTCTTCCGTAAAGGCCCACCAGTCACCTCGGTGGGAGATAAAGCTGTTCAGTGAGCGTTGCAGGCCATGCAGGCCACCGCAGAAATCCAAGAGCGTTTCCAATGCTTCGGCAATGCTACCGTCAGGTTCCATGCTGGCTTCGGCAAAAAGCGCTGCGTGAGCGGCCTCAAGTTGTTCGGCACCGCTATCGAGTAAGTCAAAGCCCGGGGGTACATCCGCCTCCAGTGGAAATCGCAGCAGGATCTCCTGGCAAAATGCATGAAAGGTGGTGGTGCGAACCGTCTGACGGTTTTGTATGATTGTTTCGAACAGTCGCCGGGCACGTTCCAGCGTGTCCGCTTCCGCTTCGACCCCCATCGCATGTAGTCGTTCAAACAGTTCATCGTCAGGGGCGGCTGCCAGGGCTAGCAGGCGCTCAGAGAGACGGCTTTGCATCTCTGCTGCGGCCTTGCGGGTAAAGGTGATGGCCAGAATGGCATCGGGTTTAGCGCCAGCCAGTAATAATCTGACGAGCCGGTTTACCAGCATATAGGTTTTGCCTGTGCCGGCCGATGCCATAACAGTGGCATTGAGCTGAGGGGAACTGGGAGAATCACTTAATGTCATACGAGAAGAATACTGGGCTGAGACTGCTTGGTAAACTGAAAATCCTTTGTAGGACATTTCCTATTTTCTTGTAGGATAAAGCCGATACATCAGGTCGTCCTGTCTACCTGAACTCAATGTCTCGTTGTCTATAAGTTAATGAATTAGAAGATAATTGACAACTCATTCCCGTTCATTATATGTGTGGATTACGGATAGTCCCGTCTTGTAGTTATGAATCTTTTTGATAACCTTTTCACTAACACGGAGGTTAACAGGGAGGTACAGGAGTTGCGTCGCGGGAGGCGGCGTCGCACGGAGGCCTTTAAGGGATCAAAAAATAATGGTGGGAGAGGATATTCCCAGTCTCAGGAGGGGAGAACCAGGATGGTTACCCATGGCAGGAAGCCAGGAGGGAAAAAATCGTAAGGCGATCTGGTATTCAGATCGCCTTTTTTATTGCCGCTCCCATGCCTGGCGACGACACACGCCACTCATCTGGCAGTAGCCGCAGGTTAACTCATCGCCCCAGGCAGGCAAACCGACACCTTCGTGCATCTGTTTTTGCAGTATCCCAAGCCGCTGGCCAACATCATGACTCAAATCCCATAGCGCCTGTTCTTCAAGGACGCTTTTTCCGGCGACCTTTCTCTCATCGAGGGGTAAATATTCGACTCTTTCGACTTTTTGCTCGCTGGTCTCTGCAAGCAGGGCGTAGAACGGCAATTGAATGGCTTCGCCACTGAGGACCTCCTCAAAATCAGGGCTCTGTCCTGTCTTGTAGTCGACGATGGCCAGTTGCTCTCCGTTGGTGTCACACCTATCCAGGCGGCCGTGGAGTGATACCCCTGCAACTGCCTGTTGTTGTTCAACCTGTTGCTCCACTTCGGCTACTCGCCAGCACTCAGCACGTTCCATCTGCCAGTCGATGTAGGCGGGAATCTGTGCGACCCAGCGCTGTAACCAGCCTCGATGCAGGAAATTATCCTCCAGGTCTTTGGCGAATACTGCCTCGCTAATCTCGTTTAGTAGCTGGATGGCATCGTCACGACGTTTGGCCTCCCAGCTTCCGCTATAGGGACCGGGTAATTCAGCGACATTACCATGAAAGGCTTGCAGGCAACGGTGAACACGTTCGCCATAGTCTGATTTTTCGAGTGCTTCGCGAATCGCTTCCGGCGCCGCCAAGCCCAGCCCGCGGGCCGCAAAGAATTGATAGGGACAGTCCATTAACTGCTGATAGGCAGAAGCAGAATAGCGGCTGGGGATCAGTGCGGGCTGCAGGGCTGGCTGTGGCATCCGACTGCGAGGTGGCAACGATAGCTGTCGTTGAACCATGAGGCTTTGCGGGTTGGCAAGCAAACCGTTGAGTGCCTTATCGACAAGAGTGCCTCCGTAGGCCTGTTGGTGAAAGGCCTGCAGCAGTTCCAGCCAGGGGCTTGGCGCGATCTCCTCGCCGTCATGTTGTCGTCGGTGCGTAAGCAATATGTGCGGCGCACACTCAAGTAGACGGCGAAAGTGGTAGTAACGTTCGGCAAGATGGGTATCTGCGGTAGGCAGCCCCAGCTCGCGGCGGACCGAATCGTTGAAGAAGGGCGTTGCAGGCGGTGTGCCTGGCAGGTGCTCCTTTTCTACAGCGGCGATCACCAGCGCATCGAATCGGGCCAGTGGCGTCTGTGATAAACCGCTTAGCATGACACTCTGGGTAGTGGCTGGCGGCTGGAAGTTGTAGCGTTCAAGAGTGCGGCCAACCCAGCTTCTAAAGGCCACCCAGTCCATCGCGGTCTTTTCATGGCTGACGGCCTGGTGCATTTTCTGCAGCTCTTCGAGGAGGCGCATGCCCGCTGCGTCCGCTTCCAGCTGGTGCACCAGCCCGAGTTGTTCAAGGCTTTTTTGTACCAGCAGCAGTAACTCTCCCGCGTCACTTTCGCCCCGTGTCACCCGCTGGCTTAACGGAGCAGCGGCCTGCTGTAAACGTGCAAGCAGGAGTGAAACAGACTGCAACTGCTCGGCCAGTTCGTCAGGGAGTCGTTGCTGGCGAAAGGCGAGGTGTTGCTGATAGCGCTCGATTCCGCTGGCAATGTTTTCGTGCAGAACAATATCCTGTTCCAGGCGATAAACCGATGCCAGATGTTCCTCCCGCAGAGAATCCTCGATGAAAAAGGGGGACTTGAGCAGATCCAGCATCGCCCGGTACGGGAAGTCTTCTTCCACGCATTGGAGCCATCTCTCCAGAGCGGCTGCGGCACTCGTGGTGGATAGGGCCCATCCTGCAGCATCCTCCAGGTGGATGCCCGAGCGTTCAAGCAGGGCGCGGACCCGACGGGCAAGTCGGCGGTTTTCGGTAACGATACCGATGCGTCTGTGACCGTCCAGCAACCAGCGTCGTACTTGCAGCTCCACGGCCCTGGCTTCCTCCTCATCGCTGTTTGCGCCATGAATGAAAAGGCGGTCGGCGAGGGGATCGTCGGGAACCTCTGCGGCAAAGGCTGTTGCGCGTTCGCGCAGCGGGGCATCGCATTCCGGGACGGTACTGTACACGCTATCGAGAAATCGACTATAGCTGTGTTCGCTCTCGCATTGAATGCGGTCGACGGATAGCGCGGTGAGAAGTTGTTGCAGTGGGGCTTCAGGGTGGTAGGTCGGCAGTGGGTTTGCGCGCGGCTTGCTATGTCCATGCAAAAATAGTGTCAGTCGTCCGGACTGAAGCATTGTGGCAAGCCACTCCCTTTCTGCACGAGAGGCGCTGAGTGGCGAAAGCAAATAGATGTTTTCCTGGCCATTTAGGTGTGTCTCAGCGCTTGCCGACAGCTGAAGGAGGTGGCGGGTGTTGCGCTCTATCAATCCACGCTCATGCAACTCATCGTGCCAGGCATGCCAAAGGGTATGGACAAGGTGGGCCTCCCTGTCCATGGCTTCGACGTTGAGTTCCGTTAATCCATACCCGGAGGCAATACGTCGGGTGAAGTCGTCGATGTCCCGGGGTAAGCCCACGCGATTGAGCGTCAATTCATCGAACAGGGTCAACAGACTGTCAGTCAATGCCCATAGGTTTCCTGTGCCGAACAGCTCCGCGTGCTGGCGCAGAGCGTCGAGCAGAATTAACTCGCGGCGATAGTCGCTGATCAGGGTAGCGTTATCGAGTTGCTGTCGGTTAAGCCATTCTTGCCAGCTTTGAATATGTGGCCCGAGCAGTGCGGGGTAGCCGAGGGTACTTGCCTGAGTTAACAGAATATCTCTTAGTCGTGCTGCGGCGCCAATATCAGGTAACAGAACGGTGACATGCTCCAGGCGAGGCAACGCGTTGCGATGCGCCTGTAACAGGGTGTGCGCCATCACCTCCAGCGGATCGTCCCCATAAGGGAGTAGCTGCAGTTGTTCTTTAGAAAAGCCTTGAGAGTTCAACGGTGTTTATCAGTGTTCCAGAAACCGCCTATTTAACCACAGATGAGGGCAAAGGCCGAGGTACTGAAGTCGTTAACGTTCGAGATATTGAAACTTATCCGTTTTGCCATTCCACTCATCGGCATCTGGCAGGGGCTCTTTCTTCTCACTGATGACTGGCCACTCCTTGGCGAGCTCGGCATTGAGCTCCAGAAAGTGCTCTTGCTCCTTGGACAGGTCGTCTTCAGGAAGGATGGCCTCGGCGGGGCACTCCGGTTCGCAGAGAGCGCAGTCGATACATTCCTCCGGGTCGATGACCAGAAAATTGGGCCCCTCATGAAAACAGTCGACCGGACACACATCGACGCAGTCGGTGTATTTACAGCGGATACAGTTTTCCAGCACGACGAATGTCATTACGCACTCCTTGTCTTAAAGCCTTGATCCTGAGAATAGTCATGACTCAGCTTTTTGCCAGTGCTTTGCCCGACTTGTGTAGGGTGTTTAGCAGCTTTATATCTTTGTTGTGGCAGTAGTGTTTCTGGAAAGCCTTACGCAGTGATTTCAGTTCCCGTTTGAGTTGTTTTCTCGCTTGTTTGAGTTGATTGGCCGTCGTCGGATCGCAGCGGGATTGTTGCGTTTTTAATTTTCCACGCAGGACCACCACATCGTGATAGTCACCCAGTAGGTCCTGAAAGGATTTTAGTTTTGTTACCCCTTTTTTGGCTGAGGCATCCCCTTCAGCAAAAGGCTCGAGAAGATAACGTGTTTGTTTGCCGATAATGCGCAGCTTGTGTGCGGGTCGATCTTGCCAGTCGCGGCATAATTTTTTCTGTCGCTTTTTCAGTTTTCCTGTTTTGGCCTGCAGCAGTTCAGCGGCGAAGTGCCCCAGGTCTTGTGGTGGCAGATGATGCGTATCGCATAACAGCTGCCAAGGGTCGTCCAGTGCCGGTGAAAGCTCCTTCCAGGCAGCTGGAAGTGTCTGGCGAAGCTGCGTGTACTCCCTTTCCAGTTCCTGCTGCCACCGGTGTTCAAGCCAGGTCAGTTCGAGCTGGCTGTTGCGCAATATCGACAGGGCGACTTCCAGGTCACGGGCGTGGTTCGTGCTTTTCTGAAGCGACTTGAGCTCACGCGGAAACGGGTTCGAGGGGGCAATCGCCGGAGCAAAAGCGACAAAAAGGCTGTGCAACCTGCGCATGGCTACTCGCAGGTCATGCAGGGCTTCGGCATCACCAATTGTGACGAAACGTTCACTCTCCTCGTCAATAGTCTGGCGTTTGCTTTTGAACAAAAAAGCCAGACCGGAACGTATGTCCGTTGCCGTCAGGGACTGTGGGCTGCTTCCATCCATCTTCGCTCTCAGGTTCTGGCGAAAGCTCGCAACTGTGTTGGTTCCATGAGCCATTGCAGGGTTCCGCCCTGCTGTACAAAGTCATGTGCGAACTCCAGCAGTGCCGCACCGGTCTTTTTTAATTTGATAAAGTCTTGAGCCTCCCCACAGAGTAGCAGAGCGGCCAGTGTGCTGAGATCCGGTTCATGACCGACGATAACCAATGGGCCTTCCCGCGGCAGTTGATTCAGTTGGGTGATTAACGATGGCAGTGAGTGGCCGGGTGCCAGGTCTTTGCTGATAGCGGGTGTCAGTGCCGGATAACGGGAAGCAAGGATCTCAGCCGTCTGTCGTGCCCGGAGCAGTGGGCTGCTAAGTATGTGGCCTGGTTCGTCGAGTAGCTGTTGGAGACCGCTAGCGACCTGTTCCATCCGCTTGATGCCCTTTTTCGTGAGCGGGCGCTCGGCGTCATTCAGGTTCTGCGAGGCAGCCTCATCACGGTCAAGGGCGATGGCGTGGCGAAGGATGAGTAGTTGGGGCATCGTTCCTCCCTGCTCGGCCCGGGCGTTAACGGACAATGAAAAGTGTATGACAGTTTTCTGTGGGCTGCCGGGGGCGTTTTACTCTGTTATAGCCAATCGATGGTTAATCCTTTAGTAGCCCTTTGAGGCGGTAGAGCTGTTCAAGGGCCTCGCGTGGACTCAGGTTATCTGGATCGAGTCGTTCCAACTCCTCCAGTGCAGGTTGGCTGGGAGCGGACTGGAAGAGCCCGAGCTGGTGATCCGGTGCGCTGGCATCGGCCTCACTGGCGCTACTGCTCTCCAGTGCCAGCAGTTTTTCCCGTGCCTGCAAAACCACCTCGCGTGGGACGCCGGCAAGCTGGGCCACTTGCAGGCCGTAACTCTGGTTGGC
>JBEPXU010000105.1:0-7181 GCA_041641735.1 Ectothiorhodospiraceae bacterium | reverse complement strand
GGTCATGGCGAATCTTAGCCAGGAGGCCTTTCTGGGCAGAAACCGGATAAACGGTGCTGGCCTCAATACCCAGGGTCTGCGAGGCCTTACGGCACTGTTCAGCGATGGTGCGATCGACTTCTTCGTAACTCTTGAGGTCATCCCACAGGGTATCGACCTTGTTAAGCACCACGATGGTGCCCTTCTCCTTGCCATGGCGCATGGGTTTGACATTGTGAACCCACATATCCAGGTCAGACTTGGTCACCCCGGTATCAGCGGACATGATAAACATCACTGCCTGTGCCTTGGGCAGCATGTTGAGCGTCAATTCAGGCTCGCTGCCGAGGGCATTGAGTCCGGGGGTATCCAGGATCACCAGCCCCTGCTTGAGCAGGGGGTGGGGGAAACTGATCAGGGCGTGGCGCCACATCGGGATGTCGATTTCGTCCGGCGGGGAGCCGTCGGGCTTGTTCAGATGCGTATCGAGTTCGGAATAGAGCCCCAGCTTCTGTGCCTCTTCACGGGGAACGCGCTTGGTTTTGACGATCTCACGAAAGGCCTCGGCCATGTTATCGGCGTTCTCAAGATCGAGATCGATATGACTCCAGTGGATCGGCTCGGCCTTGTAATCGGCAATACTGGTATCGTTGAGACGGGTTTCGATGGGCAACAG
The DNA here is from genome assembly GCA_041641735.1 of Ectothiorhodospiraceae bacterium. Lineage (GTDB taxonomy): Bacteria > Pseudomonadota > Gammaproteobacteria > Thiohalomonadales > Thiohalomonadaceae > JAPHTQ01. The sequence continues at coordinate 6,526 of JBEPXU010000105.1, read as the reverse complement.
GCGGATATAGGCCTGTTTGTGCTCAATATCGTAGAACAGCTCGGTCGGGCACATGGTTGTGCGGCCGGCCTCGGAGGGCAGCAGGCGGCGATCATACTCAGAGAAAAAGATGGCATTGATAAGTTCGGTCTTGCCGCGCGCAAACTCGGCAACAAAGGCAATGGTCAGTTTGTCCGAACGCAGGGAGTTGACGCTTTCATAGATCCGAAGCTCATCTTCAGGCCCCGCCATTTCATTGGCATCCAGCCACTTCTGGTAGTCATTGATGCCGGCGATCAGATCCTCTTTCCACTGCCCATAGGCATGCATCTGCTCGGTAAAGCGTTTATTAGCCATTTACTGCCTTCTTTAAGCTTGGTTTTTTCAGCTGCCAACAGCCGTTTGTTTCATATCTTAACAGGTCGTATCCAGTTATTTTCATCAATCTTGTGACAGACCACAAAAATTTGGCTGAAGTGACTGTATTGTGACCTAATTTCTTGAAAAATTAAATTATAACAAGGGTTACCTGGCTGCTGCACGCCCCTCCGTATTAATATCGATGCCATCGGGAAAACGGGCCGGAGCGGTGATCGCGAGGAGTTTGTCCCGTCCGCTTTGCCCCTTGAGCAGAGCCACCTGACCCTTGGAGACACCAAAGGCCTTGGCAAGGTATTTGACCAGGTGTTGATTCGCCTTGCCATCGACCGGAGGTGCGGTGATGCGCACCTTGAGGCTGTCTGCGCCATGGGGACCGACAATCTCATCACAACTGGCACGGGGCTGCAGCCGAATGGAGAGGATGAGGGTGTCACCCTCCCAGTGGTACCAGCCAGCCCTGTCAGCCAAGGACCAGTCCCACTACCAGCATTTTGAATACCTGCAGCGCCAGCAATACCAGCATGGGCGAGAGATCAATGCCCGAGATCGGCGGCAGCAGGCGTCGAGCAGGACGCAACAGGGGTTCGGTCAGGCTATAAAGGACTGTGGTGACCGGATTGTAGTGGCCGGGATTAAACCAGCTGCTGAGTGCCTGAATGATGATGGCGATGAGAAACAGGCTAACGGTCAGGGCAAACAGGTCGAGCAGGGATACCAGCGCAATGGCCAGTGGCTGCAGGGACTGTCCGTCCAGCAGGCCGGGGAACTGATACTGGCCGATATGGGTACCGACCAGTGTCACCTGCAGTAAGGTGAACAGGTAGGCGGCGAGCAGGGTGGCAAGATCCCAGCCACCCAGCCCGGGGATGATGCGTCGGAGCGGACGCACCACCGGCGTGGTGACCTTGACAGTGAATTGGGAGAGCGGATTATAAAAGTCCGCCCTTGCCCACTGGAGGAGAAAACGCAGCAACAGGATCGCAATATAGAGCTGGAAAAGCGTGGTGAGCAGAAAATCCACGGCTGTGGTCAGTGCACCCATGGGCTATTTTTCCCCCAGTTGGTCTGCCAGCTCGCCGGCCCTGTCCCGCGCACCCTGCAGGGCCTTGTCGAACAGCTCCCGAATCCCCCCCTCTTCGAGGATATTGATGGCACGCTCGGTGGTTCCACCCGGTGAGGTGACCCGGGCGCGCAGCGCGGTGCTGTCGTCGGAGTTCTCCAGCGCCATCTTGGCGGCACCAAAAGCGGTCTGCAGGGCGAGTAGTCGCGCATCATGTTCAGGCAACCCGAGGCGGGTCCCGCTTTGTTGCAGTAGTTCGATGAGGAGGAAGAAATAAGCCGGTCCGCTGCCTGATACGGCGGTGACGGCATCCATCAGTGACTCCTCCTCTACCCACAGGGTCAGTCCAACGGCACGCATGATGGCTTCAGCCAGTTCCCGTTGTTCTGCATCGACCTTCTGGTTGGCATACAGGGCCGTGGCGCCACTTTTTACCAGAGCGGGGGTGTTGGGCATGGTGCGAACCAAAGCCGTGTCACCACCCAGCCAACGATCGATATCATTGGCGCGGATGCCCGCGGCGACTGAGACAATCAGGGGGCGGTTACTCTGAACGGCCCCGGCAATCTCCTGGCAAACTTCATGCAGCATCTGCGGTTTGACCGCAAGTACCACCACATCCACTGCATTGGCAAGCTCGGCATTGTCCGCGCCGGTATGGACACCAAAGCGGGAGGCGAGGTCTTCGCGGCGTCCTGCATCCGGCTCAGCGATCCAGATATTTTGAGCGGCATAACCGTCACTGATGAGACCGCCCAGCAGACTGGTGGCCATATTGCCACCCCCGATAAATCCGATTTTTCGTGTTTGCATAGTACTCATGTGTGTTTGGTTGTCGGGTTCAAACCATTGGAGGTTTATATGAACTGGCTAACAGATTACAAGCTACCTCAAAGGTTATTGTAGTGCAGCCGGTCAAGGCTTTGGTGGCCGCGGGCCGAACAACGCCGTTCCGACGCGTACTAATGTTGCCCCCTCGGCGATGGCCGCTTCCAGATCGCCGGACATGCCCATCGACAGAGTATCCAGCTCAAGGCCCTGACGCTTGAGTTGCTCCTGTGCCTCGCGCAGCAGGCGAAAGGGCATGCGTTGCTGCTCAAATCCTTCGCTGGGTGCCGGAATGGTCATCAGGCCCCGGAGCCGTAGCTTCGGAAGTTTCGCCACTTCACGGGCCAGCTCAGGTAGCTCCGATAGTGTTGCACCGGATTTGCTCTGTTCGCCGCTTATATTGACCTGCAAACAAATGTTCAGGGCCGGGAGCTGTGATGGGCGCTGTTCACTCAGGCGGCGGGCGATCTTGAGCCGGTCGACACTGTGCACCCAGTCGAAGTGTTCTGCAAGCGCCCGGGTTTTATTGGACTGGATCGGGCCAATGAAGTGCCACTCCAGGGAGAGGTCGCTCAACGCCTGGATTTTCTCCAGTGCTTCCTGCAGGTAATTCTCGCCGAAGCGCTGCATCCCTTGCCGGGCCATGGTGCGCAGTTCATCGCTTTGGCGGGTTTTGCTGACCGCCAGGAGTGTGACGGAGCCCGGGTCACGGCCATACGCCTGACAGGCGTGACGGATGCGATGCGTGACGGATTGGAGGCGTTCGTTGGCTGAAGGTAGGTTGTCTGTCATGGTCTTACGATATAGTTTATCCTGTGTTCAGGTAGAGTCTGTAAGAACTAGAATACTCAAAATATCAAAACAAGCATGAACTTTGTGTTGAGGGCATTGTAATGGATATTACTGAATTACTCGCATTCGGCGTCAAAAACGGTGCCTCCGACCTCCATCTCTCGGCGGGTCTGCCACCGATGATTCGTGTTGATGGGGACGTGCGCCGTATCAATGTACCGCCGATGGAGCACAAGGAGGTTCACCGCCTTGTCTACGACATCATGAATGACAAGCAGCGGAAGGACTTCGAGGAGTACCTGGAAACTGACTTCTCATTTGAAATCAAGGGCCTCGCCCGTTTTCGTGTTAATGCCTTCAATCACAATCGCGGTGCCGGTGCGGTGTTTCGTACCATCCCCTCCAAGATCCTGACCCTGGAGGATCTCAACTGCCCGCCGATATTCAAGGAGATCTCGGATAATCCGCGTGGCCTGGCGCTGGTGACCGGTCCGACCGGTTCGGGTAAGTCGACCACCCTGGCGGCGATGATCGACTACATCAACGATAACCACCACGGTCACATCCTGACCCTGGAGGACCCGATCGAATTCGTGCATGAATCGAAGAAGTGCCTCATCAACCAGCGCGAGATCCACCGTGACTCGCTGGGCTTTAACGAGGCGCTTCGCTCGGCGCTACGTGAGGACCCGGATGTCATTCTGGTCGGTGAGATGCGAGATCTGGAGACCATCCGCCTGGCACTGGAGGCAGCCGAGACGGGCCACATGGTATTCGGTACTTTGCACACCAGCTCAGCGGCCAAGACCATCGACCGTATCGTGGATGTGTTCCCGGCGGCGGAAAAGGACATGGTGCGCTCGATGCTTTCCGAGTCACTCCGTGCGGTTATCTCCCAGACCCTGATGAAGAAGGTTGGTGGCGGCCGGGTGGCAGCCCACGAAATCATGATCGGTATGCCGGCGATTCGTAACCTCATCCGTGAAAACAAGATCGCGCAGATGTACTCGGCCATCCAGACTGGTCAGCAGTACGGGATGCAGACCCTGGACCAGAATCTCAAGCAACTGCTGGAGAAGGGTGCCGTGACAAAACAGGAGGCTCGCTCCAAGGCGGCCAACAAAGATAACTTCATGTAAACCGAGCCAAGAAATATTATATCGATGGGGATGATGACGGATGGATTTTGATTCGCTGCTCAAGTTGATGGTCCACAAAAACGGTTCGGACCTTTTTATCACTGCCGGCATTCCGCCGAGCATGAAGGTCAACGGCTCCATTATGCCGGTGGCCAAGGCCAGTCTGACGCCCGAGCAGGCGCGCCAGATCGTCTTCAGTATCATGAACGAGGAGCAGCGCGAGGAGTTCGAGGATACGCATGAATGTAACTTCGCCCTCAGCCGTTCAGGCATTGGTCGTTTTCGTGTCAACGTTTTCCAACAGCGCAATCAGGTCGGGATGGTACTGCGTAAGATCGAAACCACCATCCCCAGTTTTGAGGACTTGAAGCTACCCGATACCCTCAAGGAACTGGCCATGACCAAGCGGGGGATCATCCTCTTTGTCGGTGGTACCGGTACCGGTAAGTCCACCTCGCTGGCCTCCATGGTGGATTACCGTAACACCAACAGTCACGGCCATATCATTACCATCGAGGACCCCATTGAATATGTTCACCAACACAAGGGGTGTATCGTGACCCAGCGAGAGGTCGGCATCGATACCAATACGTTCGATGATGCGCTGGTCAACACACTGCGTCAGGCACCGGATGTGATTCTCATCGGTGAGATCCGTCACCGTGAGACGATGGAACATGCGATCGCCTTTGCTGAAACCGGTCACCTCTGTCTGGCGACGCTTCATGCGAATAACTCCAACCAGGCGATGGATCGAGTCATCAACTTCTTCCCTGAAGATCGTCGTCCGCAGTTGCTGATGGACCTTTCGCTCAACCTCAAGGCGGTGGTCTCCCAGCGCCTGATCCCTATGGCCGACGGCCAGGGGCGGCGTGCTGCGGTTGAGGTGTTGATCAATACCCCGCTGATGGCCGATCTCATCCTCAAGGGTGAGGTGCATGAGATGAAGGGGTTGATGAAAAAATCCGGCGAGGCCGGGATGAAAACCTTCGACCAGGCACTCTATGAGCTTTACCGCGATGGCATCATCACCCAGGAAGAGGCGCTGCGCAATGCCGATTCGCCCAACGAGGTGCGCCTCATGATCAAACTTAAGGATCAGGAGATGGGTGAGGATGAGCTGGGTTCTAGCCTGGATGGTTTGACCCTGGAGGAGACCGGTGACGAGTCAGGGTTGATGTGATGGCTAGACTGCCGGCGTTGCAGTGAATGAATAGGGGGCCAGGGGTTGGCCCCTTTTTCTTGATATTATTGCGCTCAGCTGAACACCGATTTGGCATCAAAAACCGGCCCGTCGACACAGACCCGTTTCATTGCCGGACCCCTGTCGGTCTGGACCTCCACCACACAACCAGCACAGCCCCCCACGCCGCAGGCCATGAACTCCTCCATGGAGACCTGGCAGGGAAGGTGATACTCGGCCGCCAGTTTGGCCACCGCCTCCAGCATCGGATGCGGTCCGCAGCTGAACACCTCAACCTCTTTCAACTGCTCTTCGCTCAGGTCGTCGAGCCAGTGGCGGGCGAGATCGGTAACGTAGCCCTCGTAGCAGCCGGGGTAGCCCTGGGTGCTGGCCAGGCGTGAGGCGATGCCCCAGTCCTCCATCAGCGGCATGGCGGCGATGACCTCGGCAGGTACGCCGGGGAGCATGATTTGCGAGGGGCGTGACTGGAACGGGAATGGTACCTCGGAGCCCATGATGACAAAGGGCTGGTAGGCCCCCTGAATCTCGCGCAGACGATCGGCGAGGAAGATCATCGGCGGGATGCCGACACCGCCACCGATGAGCAGCGGGCGCGGGCGTTCCATGTGCGGTTTGAATAGGGTACCGATGGGGCCCATGATATCCAGCTTCTCTCCCACCTTGCGCAGTGACAGCATTTTGGTGCCCTCGCCGAAGACCTTATAGAGAAAGTCCACCGTACCGGTCTTTTTGTCGGTTCCCATGATGGAGATGGGGCGGCGCAGCGGGCGGTTGGGGTTGACCTGAATGTTGGCGAAGCTGCCGGGCTCTGCCCGTTCGGCGATCTGCGGGGCGTGGACGCGCAGGGTGAACTGGGCGCCTTCGTGGGCGGCGTGCTGCAGGATCTCGGCCTGCTCGACAAAAATCGTATCGCGATGTGTTTTGTTCATGGGTGTCGTTCGGTTCAGTGTTGATTCGCGTTAAGCGCTAAATACGGTGTGTCCGCCCAGCAGAGTGCGGGTGACGCGGCCGCTCAATTCCCAGCCAAGGAACGGGGTGTTCTTGCCTGCCGAGACCAAGGTCTCTTCGCTTACCGTCCAGTGCGCCTTGGGATCGAAGATGCAGATATCCGCCGGGCTTCCCACTGCGAGCCTGCCGGCGTTG
>JBEPXU010000104.1:0-7252 GCA_041641735.1 Ectothiorhodospiraceae bacterium | reverse complement strand
CCACCGATTTGGTGAAGAATGCCAATTCCACCTGGCTTATCGGGCGTCCTCTACAGCGGGACCTGAGCAAACTGCTGAGGCGGGAGGTGAGGGTGGCCAATGATGCCAACTGTTTTGCCGTCTCCGAGGCCACCGATGGCGCGGCTGCGGGTGCGGAAGTGGTTTTTGGGGTCATCGTTGGTACGGGGACCGGCGGCGGGGTGGTGGTCAATGGCCGGCCGCTAACCGGTGCCAATGCGATTGCCGGTGAGTGGGGGCATAACCCCCTCCCCTGGCCGCGGCCGGAGGAGTTGCCGGGGCCGGAATGTTACTGCGGCAAGCAGGGGTGCATCGAAACCTGGCTATCCGGTCCTGCTTTCGAACGTGACTATGCGCATCACGCGGGAAAGCCGCTCTCTTCCCCTGAGGTGGTGAGCCTTGCCGGGCAGGGGGATGCCATGGCTGCCGAGACGTTGGCCCGCTATCAGGATCGCATGGCACGCGCCCTGGCGTCGGTGATCAATCTTCTCGACCCGGATATCATCGTGCTGGGTGGTGGCATGTCCAATATTCGGGATCTCTACTCGGTGGTTCCCCACCTCTGGAGCAGCTATGTTTTTTCAGACCGGGTCGATACGCGCCTGGTCCCGCCACAGCACGGGGATTCGAGCGGGGTGCGTGGGGCCGCCTGGCTCTGGCCGCTGCAGGGGAGTTAGGGATGTTCATCGTCACACCTACACCAAGGTCAAGAACAGGGATATCGACCCCTCATGTTATGGCGACCCTCGATGCCATCACTGGTAAAGGGCTTATTTGATCGCAGAAAAGATCGCAGCGTTTCCGACCGTTTTGAGGGAGTACTTGCTAAAACGATCGGCGAGGATGACCTCCAGGTCGTGGGTGGTGTCGTTGCGGTTGGTGAAAATACCCTTGTTATTGTAGATATCCATCAGACGTCGTGCGGCCCAGTTCTGTGTACCTTCATCGTTAACCAGGGTTGAGCCAAATAGCACCCCGCCAGGATTGAGTACCTCGCTCAGGTTGTGGAACACAACCGCCTTATCCTCCATATCACCCGGCAGGCAGTGAAGCAGGTAGTTCATCCCGATGGAGTCAAAGCGCTTTTTTAGCGTTAACGGCTCGAAGACGTTATGTTGGTATGTCTCAGGTTGATAGCGCTTCAGACGTTTGGCGGTGACGGCGAGGCTGTTTGCATTAAGGTCGAGTAGCGTTATCGAGGGATGTCTGATTGAGAAGCAGCACTTGTCGAGGAAGTAGCCGGTTCCGACGCCAACATCCAGGTGGTTCGTGGATACGTGTGCATCATAATTATCCAGAAGCAGGCGTGTCGGGCAGTTCCAGATGAGATGGTTGGAAAGGCCAAGAACATAGAGATCGTAGATTGAGAGCACCAGGCGGGAGTAGATGGCTTTTCCGGCCTCAATGTCGTGGGATAATTGTATATTGGACATCCTTTTCTTATTACGGACTTACCGTCTCCATTTATTGTGCGTAGTGGGTGGATAGCCAGGTCTCGAGTTCTGCTGCAGGCATCGCTCTGGCATAGAACCAGCCCTGTCCGATAGTGCAGTGTTCGGTCTCCAGATAGTCGCGTTGTTGTTTCTCTTCGATCCCCTCGGCAATGGTTTCCATGCCAAGGCTGTGGGCCATGGCGATAATGGCTCGGCAGATGGCAGCGTTATTTTTGTTCTCAGGGGTATCCCGGACAAAGGCCTGGTCTATCTTTAGTCGGCTCATACGCAGGCGCTGTAGGTAGGCAAGCGATGAGTAACCGGTGCCGAAATCATCCACAGCCATTTCAATACCAAGTTCTGTAATGGCCTCCAATGTCTCTGCGGCCTTGTCGGGGTCGTGCATGATTGCCGTCTCGGTTAGTTCGAGTTCAATCTCCCCAACGGTGATGTCGTTTTTCTCGAGTGTATTGCGGATGGCATTGATGAGCTCACGGCGCCCGAGTTGTTTGGCGGAGAGGTTGATGGCGACTCTGGGTATGTCGATCCCGGCGTTACGCCATTCGCACTTCTGGCGGCAAGCTTCATTAAACACCCATTCGCCTATGGCCTCAATCAGTCCTGTTGCTTCAGCAACGGGAATGAATTTATTGGGAGGTATCAGTCCCTTTTCGGGATGACGCCAGCGAACCAATGCTTCGACCCCGGCAATACGGTTGGAGTCAAGATATATCTGAGGTTGGTAATGCAATTCAAAGTGATTGTGTTCAAGGGCTTCACGCAACTCTGCTTCAAGTGAAACTCGTTCCATGGCGGAGTGCGACAGATCTTCGGAGTAAAAACTGACGCGATTGCGCCCTTCCTCCTTAGCGCGATACACGGCGGCATCGGCATTGCGAATCAATAGTTCGGCAGTGTCACCATTCGCAGGGTAATAACTGATGCCGATACTGGTTGTCAGGTAGTAATTTTTTCCTTCTATGGTATAGGGGGCATTAAGGCAGTGCCGAAGTTTATCTGCAACCTTAGTGGCAAGTTGAGGATCATGGATATCCTCAAGGAGGATAATCAGTTCGTCTCCCCCAATGCGCGCGACAGTATCACTATCCCAAACAGTAGAGGTGACACGTTCTGCCATTTCCTTAAGTAGTTGATCGCCCACATTCAGTCCAAGGCTGTCGTTGATATCCTTAAAGCGGTCAATGTCGAGCATCATTACAGCGATGCCCTGATTGTGGCGTTTTGCTTGTGCGATTGCGTGTTCAAGGCGGGACTCGAGTAGACGTCCATTGGGTAACCCAGTCAACGGATCGTGGGTGGACAAATGCTCTACTTCCTCTTCAGAACGTTTGAGTAGAGTCAGATCGCTGAGAATAGCGATGTAGTTAGTGATGCGCTGGTTTTCGTCGCGCACCGTACTGGCGCTGAGCCAGGCGGGATAGATCTGATTATTTTTGTGCCGATTCCATATTTCTCCGGACCATCCATCGTATTGCTGCAGTGAGTTCGAAAGCATTTGATAAAAGGTGCTGTCATGATTATTGGAACGCAGGAAACGAATATTCCTACCAGTGGCCTCGGTTTCGAGGTAACCGGTTACCTCTGTAAAGGCTGGATTGACTGCAACGATGATACCCAGTTCATCGGTTACAATAATGGCATCACGACTGCTTTCGAAAACAACGGCAGATTGCTTCAGGTACGCTTCAGCCTTCTTGCGTTCGCTAATGTCACGAGCAGCACCAAATAGATTGTTGTCGGGTAACTGGATTGCATTGATTTCAACGGGGATTTTTTCGCCGTTACTGTTAAGCATGTTCAGCTCGATAAGCAGGTTTCCCCTGAATTTAAGTTGCTCGAAGGCATCCAATACTAAAGCAGCTTCCTCCTCTGTGAAGATATCAGATATCGACATCGTTAGAATTTGTTCCGCAGGGTAGCCAAGTAGCTCACAAGCCTTCTGATTGACGTAGGTATACTCCCCCTTTCGATTGGCAACAAAAACGGCATCGGCGGCGTTATCCAGTACTAATCGGTGCCGTTCCTCGCTCTCTTGCAAGGAGGTGTAAGCTTCCTCAGCACGGCGTTTTGCTGCAATGGCATCCTCCATCATATTGAGAGCGGCAAGACGGCTGCGTCGTTGTTCATCATTGGTTGATTCGGATGCAGGGCACATCAGAATATCGCTATCCTTGCGTGTAACAGTGACTCCATTTTCGTGTATTAACTGTAGTATTACCGGGAGTAACTCCGATATTTCGTTGTGTAATATATGGGTGTTATCGTGTGCAGCAGCTATGACATCCTCCTGGTGGACGTCGACACTGTCCGGTAGTACTACAAGCGGTGTCAGTGGATGATGCGTATGTATTATCTGTAGCAATGAAGCTATATCCATTTCGGTAGGGAGTGTACCGACAAGGACAATATCCCAGTCCTCGTCAATGGACTCGTTCAGCGAATCTCTGTCGTTAATGTACTGGCTGTTAGCGGAGACCCCGTTTTTCCTTAGGAACTTCTCGAGGATGGAGAAGTCGATGGCATCCCGTTCGATAACAAGTATGTTAAGTGTTGTTCCGCTCATGGCACCGGGGCTGACTTTATAGTTAATTAACGCTATGGTTGTCGTCAAGAAAGTCGAGTGAGTAAGGCGGGTCCATGCCAAGTTCTTCAGAGAGTCTGTTGACCTCCTTTTTTAACTCGATCATATCCATTTCTCGGTAGATGGATGCGCGGTTAAATCTTACCAGCTCATCGTTTCTCTGCCGTAACTCTTCCGTCTGTCGCTCAATGTCGAACTCGGCGAGTTTCCTTTCGGTAATATCCTGTATGGCTCCTCGAACCTGTACTACCTTGCCGTTTTCGATGATAGGATGGCCTTGTGTTCTCACCCATTTAGGTTTCCCCTTCGCGGTGATAAGCTCTAGTTCAAGATCATAGGGGTGTCCTTCCTCGATAGCCATTTTTACTGCATGTTCGATCTTCTTTCGATGTTCGCCACGATAGAAGTTAAGGCCTTCCGAGGTGGTAATGAAATTTTCGGGTTCAACTTCATGGATGCGCGCCACTTCATCAGTCCAGTTTCCCTCACCTGTTATGGGGTCGAACCACCAGCCGCCCACATGGGCTATCGCGCTCATTTCCTGTAGTAGTTTGTCACGATCAATGAGTGCATTTTCTGCATTTTTTCGTACCGTAATATCACGTGAAATCCCGAATACACCAATGACATTACCTTCAGAATCGAATAGAGGACCCTTTGTGGTGAGAAAGGTTCTCGGACCATCACCTGTGTCCAGGCATTCCTCCACAGTAGAGTAATCACGCTCTTTTAGTATTCTCTGATCATCGTCGATAATCCGCGCAGCCTGTTCCGGGCTAAAAAGCGAATGGTCATCCTTGCCAATCACCTTTTCGTTAGACAGGCCGACGATTTTACCTGCGGCGTGGTTGAACAACAGGTAGTGGCCCTGAAGATCCTTAGCATAAATGGCGTCCGTTGAACTGTCGGCAATAGTGGAAAGGAGGTTGAGTGCTCGTAACTTGTCGGACTGGGCTTTGCGGATACTTTCGGCAAATATCAGCCGCTGGTTCTGCCGAATCATTACCACACTGGTGATAGCAGCAAAAAGCGCAAGGGCGCCAGCAAGAATGATCCAGGTTGAGTCCCTAATCGCCTCAGCATTGATGGCCGAGCTTGGAACTTTCACCAAGATGCTCCAGTCGGTATCGGGAACATGGTAGACAACACCTGTGACGGGGATTTTTTGTGAGTCCAGCCCCTTTATGATGCTACCGCTTGCGGTGCTTCTTTCAAAAAGATGACGAACAACATTGGTTTCCTCATCAGGAATTATATCGAGGGTGTAAAACTTGTCCTGATCCGGGTAGGTTGGGTTAAGCGACAATACATATCCATCTGTGCGGTTAAGCAATAGCGTATTGGTATAAGCGTTGGGAACAGGCCAATGGCGGAAGGTGCTATGAAGTGCCTTTGCAAGATTAATATGCAGAATTACAAGGGGTACAGGAGGGGTGGCGTGCTTCATCGGGATAACGTAGTCGAGATGCGGTATACCTTTGTCATCTTTATAGGGACCGATGAGTATTATCCTGTTGGTTGAAACTGCGTCCTTTTCGGCCTTGTTCAATTTTCTGTTGAGGTGAGGTGTCTCGTTGCTGCTCCAGAGTTGCACGCCGGGACCACTGTGTAACGTGATGCTGTCAATACCCCAGTCTGTTCCGATACGCGAAAGACGTGTCAACAGGAGTTTACGACCCTGTTTATTTCCCTGGTCTTGCCATTGGTCATATTGTTCTGCGTAATAAGTGCTACTTTGGATAAATTCTGCTTCCTGTTGTCTCTCTGCTAACCAGTTAGCGATTTGCTCAGCTTTAAGTGAGGCAATGGTGTCAATGCGTGCTACAGCATTATTCTCATGACGAGAGAAGGTGTAGAAAACTGCACCGGCAGTAACCGATGTAATCAGCAGACCAATGATTAATATTGGAATTGCGAGTGAGGAGGGCTGCGGTGGTAGAACTGCGTTATTGTTATGGCTGAGGCGCTGCAAAAGAACATAAAGGAGAAGGGAGGTGATGACGACGTAAAGCCAGCCTTTTATAGTACTTGCAAGGATAAGTGAATACTGGGTGTTGAATAGCCACTCCAGTGCCTTATCGGAAAGGAGAATCCAGAATGAGGCGAATACCGCGTAGATCAGAACAATCCCAAGTACCCCATGCCGGGAGAGCTGAAAGTCGCATGATGTCGGCTGGTTCTGAGACACCTTATCTAGCCCTCCATGCACATCGCACTAGTGGGATTGGTACTAGTGAGGAATGTTATTGATGCCCCTTAGTAACTATGGTCAGAGTATGACTGCAGGTCAAGCAGTTAATATAATTCCCCTACTCCAATGGTAATTTCTCGAAGACAAGATCCCAGACACCGTGACCGAGTTTAAGGCCGCGCCGTTCGAATTTCGTTTCTGGGCGGTATGACGGCTTGGGAACAAAATCCCCATTTTTAGATGTGTTTTTGAATCCCTTGGCAGCGCTTAGTATCTCCAGCATGTGCTCGGCATAGTTTTCCCAGTCGGTGGCCATGTGCAGCAGGCCGCCGGTTTTCAGTTTGCGGCGAACCAGTTGTGCCCATTCGTGACGGACCTGTCGGCGCTTGTGGTGGCGCTTTTTGTGCCAGGGATCGGGGAAGAAGAGATAGAGGGCATCGAGGGATACGTCCGGGATCTGTTTCTCCAGTACCTCCACCGCATCGGCACACATTACGCGGACATTGGCCAGCCCTCGCTCTTCGATTTTCATCAAAAGGTGACCTACCCCCGGACGGTGTACCTCGATACCGATGTAGTCGTTCTCCGGGTGATTGCCTGCGATCTCCGCCAGCGATTCGCCGTTGCCAAAACCGATCTCCAGAATGCGTGGAGCACTACGGCCGAAGATGGCATCGAGGTTGAGGGGCTTTTCTCCTGCCTCGATACCGAAACGGGGAAAAAGTACATCCATCGCCCGCTGTTGGCCCGGTGTTAGGCGGCCCTCGCGGCGGACAAAGGAGCGAATACGACGAAGGTACGGAGTATTATTCATGACAAGCTACTCAACGCAGAGGACGCGGAGGAAACAGAGGAAGCACGGAAGGTTTGTTGCTGGATAGTCGCCACAATCTCTCCATATTCATGAGGGTAAATGAGCGCCATGGCAACTGATTAGGCAATTAAATTCTTTGCGACTTCCGCGCCCTCTGCGTTGAAATGTTTTTAAAAGAACGTCCCGTCGATGGG
>JBEPXU010000103.1:0-7347 GCA_041641735.1 Ectothiorhodospiraceae bacterium | reverse complement strand
ACACTGTGAATGAGCAAACACTGATTCTGCATACTTTCACCTCTGACGAATCCATGTGGCAGCGGCTCTGACACTACCAACCCAAAACTATATATCAGTATTTACTAATGTTGTGATACTTATATCGAAATCAAGGGCCAGCCGGATGTGGGGTGAAAGGCACGACCTGTTCTCGGTATAGTGGGGCATGTTGATGAACCGAGAGTAAAAACAGGAGCGACGATGCTGACGACCGATGCGATGAAATCGCGCACCAGTACCCGTGCCTTTCTGGATAAGGAGGTGCCACGCGAAGCTGTTACTGCCATTCTGGACGCCGCACGCTGGGCCCCGTCCGGGGTTAACATGCAACCCTGGCGGGTAGCGGTTGTTACCGGCGATACCCGCAACAGGATCGCTGAGCGCATCATTAATGCCCGAAACAACAGCCAGACAGAAAACCCCGACTACCGCTATTACCCTGAGGAGTGGTTCGAGCCCTACAAAAGCCGGCGCAAAGAGTCAGGGCTTGCCCTCTATGGTGCACTGGGTATCGGCAGGGAAGACAAGGAGAAGCGAGTCGAGGCGTGGTACAACAACTATCGATTCTTTGGCGCGCCGGTGGGTCTGTTGATCTTTCTCGATCGGCGCCTTGGCCAGGGCAGCTGGATAGATATTGGCATGTTTATCCAGAACATCATGCTTGCAGCACAAAGTCAGGGGCTTGCCACCTGCCCCCAGGCCTCCCTGGCCGAATACCCTGATATTGTTCGTGAAACGCTCGATATCGACAGTCAGTGGGCACTGGTCTGTGGCGTCGCACTGGGTTATCCCGATCCCGCCGCCCCGGTCAATGATTACCGTACCCCCCGCGAGCCGGTCGAGACCTTTACCAGCTGGTATGACTGAACCGACAAACCGCTACCGTGGGCGTTTTGCCCCCTCTCCCACCGGGCCGTTACATTTCGGCTCGCTGGTCGCCGCCCTGGGCAGCTATCTGGAGGCACGGCACCGGCAAGGAGAGTGGCTGGTCAGAATGGAGGACCTGGACCCGCCCCGGGAGATCCCCGGAGCCAGCAGGTTGATCCTCGAGACGCTGGAGCGGTTCGGTTTCGAGTGGGATGGGCCGGTCTGGTTTCAAAGTCAACGTCATGAGGTCTATATGGAGGTGCTGTCTCAGCTCCAGCACAATGGCATGGCCTACCGCTGCGGCTGTTCACGCAAAATGATCGCCGAGCAGATGAAACAACAGGGGCTGGCGCCGGGTATCTACCCCGGCAATTGCCGGACCCGCCCCGCAAGCCAGCATCAACGACACGCCATCCGCCTGCTGACCGAAGGCCAGCAGGCCGCCTTCGAGGATACCCTGCAGGGGGACATCAGTCAGGATGTTGAACGAGAGGTGGGTGACTTTGTTCTGCGCCGTGCCGACGGGCTCTTTGCTTACCAGTTGGCCGTGGTGGTGGATGATGCCGAGCAGGGAGTGACCCATGTGGTCAGGGGAAGCGATCTGCTGGACTCCACGCCTCGTCAAATTGTGTTGCAGCGACAGCTTGAACTCCCGTCACCCAATTACCTCCACCTGCCGGTAGCGGTAAATGCGCAGGGTCAAAAGCTGAGCAAGCAGACCTTCGCTCCGGCCGTCGATCCCGACAACCCGCTTCCCGCTCTCTGGGAGGGGTTGCGATTTCTCGGCCAGCGCCCCCCTCATGAGTTACTGGAAGGTGATCTTGTGAGTTTCTGGCAGTGGGCCGTCTCTCACTGGCAAGCCGCATCACTCCCACGTAAACTGGCTATTCCATACTCAGAGTAAGCGCCATCGTCCCCCACAGACGATGCGACCAACCACAGATGAACGGTGACATAAGTATGAGTGAAGGTAACGACCTGTTTCTCCAACGCTACAAGGGCTACTTCAAAAACCTGCTCAAGTGGGAGGAGCTGGATGCCCTTTGGGAAACACTGCGTTCAGATACCGGCAAGGGCTGGTATATCTATGCCATTGGTGAAACCCCGCCACAGCAGCCCGCCGACCACGACAGGTTGGAACATTTTATCGAAGAGGTCGATCACCTCCTCCATAGCGAGCACGATGAGGATTACTGCGGTATCGTCTATCTGGATGATCAGGAAGCCCCGACCCTTATCAAGATCTACGACCCCAATAACCTTGGCAGTGTCTGCGGCCCCGGTTTCGGCCCGCCCCCCCTGCCAGGCTGGGTACTCTCGCTAATCCCGCCCAGCGACCTGAACGCCGCCTTCCCACCGCCGGCCAGTCGCAGGCGCTGGTGGCAGCGAATGTTCGGCTGAATTGTCGACATAACATACCCGCCACCTGCTCTCGCCATAATCCGCTGTAGATAGCTTGGGCCAGCCATACCTGGCAAGCCCGGGCACACATTGTTACGTATCGTAACAATTGATATGCTTTGCCCATGCCGCGCAGCAAAGAACCGGAACAGCACATGGACAGGGTCATCCTGCTGTTTCTTCTGGCCCTCTTTCTACTCCTGTCTCCCATCAACGAATGGTGGGCGGCGGATGACAGCCCATGGTACTCCCCCTACCTTGTCTGGGGCCTGCTGATTTTCCTGACCTATCGTCTGCAACGGTATCTCAAGCGCCATGAGCTTTGAGCTTTGGCACCTGTTTCTCGCAGGGGTGGCCTATCTGCTGCTGCTGTTCCTTATCGCCTATGCCGCTGAGCACGGCTGGCTGCCGCGACGCCTGGCGCACCACCCTCTGACCTATACCCTCTCGCTGGGTGTCTACGCGACCTCCTGGAGTTTTTACGGCAGCGTCGGCTTTGCACAGAGCCAGGGCTACAATTTCCTGACCATCTATCTGGGCGTTACCCTCGCCTTTATGCTGGCGCCTGTGTTGCTGCAGCCCATCATGCGTCTGACCCATGAGTTTCAGCTCTCCTCCCTGGCCGATCTGTTCGCCTTTCGTTATCAGAGCCAGCTTGCCGGGGTGCTGGTCACCCTGTTCATGCTTACGGGTACCCTCCCCTATATCGCGCTTCAGGTACGTGCTGTAACCGAATCGCTACAAGTGCTCAGCCAGGAATCGACACCGGCACTCATCGCACTGGGGTTCTGCATTACCGTCACCCTGTTCGCCATCCTCTTCGGTGCCCGGCATATCTCTGCCCGGGAAAAACATGAGGGTCTGGTTGTGGCCATTGCTTTCGAATCACTGGTCAAGATGCTTGCTCTGCTTGCCGTTGGTCTGTTTGCCGTATTCGGTATTTTTGACGGACTTACCGGACTGGAACAGTGGGTCAACAGCCACCCCGAAGCACTACAGGCACTGCACCGACCGGTACACGAAGGCAGTTGGGGGACGCTGTTGCTGCTGGCCTTTGCCGCCGCCTTTCTACTGCCACGTCAATTCCACATGACCTTCACCGAGAATCTTGATGCGCGTGCACTGCAAACAGCCAGTTGGGCCTTCCCGCTTTTCCTGCTGCTGTTAAACCTCGCCATCCCTCCCATTCTCTGGGCGGGTAACGAACTGCAGGTGACAACCTCTCCGGATTTTTACGTACTGGGCATCACCCTGCACCACGATGCCGTCCTGCTGCCCCTGCTTTCATTTATCGGCGGGATCTCGGCGGCCAGTGCGATGATCATTGTCACCACCCTGGCCCTGGCGGCGATGTGTATGAACCACCTGGTGCTTCCCGCCAGCTTTCCCCCGCGGCTACACCCGGAAACCAATATCTACCGCTGGCTGCTGTGGGGCCGACGTATCCTCATCGCCCTGATCATCCTTGCCGGCTACGGCTTCTATCTGTTGCTCGAGCACAACCAGAGGCTGGTGCAACTGGGTTTGATCTCCTTTGTCGCCGTTGCGCAGTTTCTGCCGGGTATCGTGGGATTGCTCTATTGGCGGCGTGCCACACGCACGGGTTTTATAGCGGGTCTTCTGGGCGGTGGTACGGTTTGGGCCGCCACTCTCCTGTTACCGCTGCTTGAACGCTCCGGTCTCCTCGCTTCCGGACTGCAGACCCAGATCGGTATGCATGCAGAGGATCCCTGGAGCAGCAGTACCCTCTGGTCGCTGGCGATCAACAGCGGGCTTTTTGTTGTTTTCTCATTACTCACTCGTCCCAGCATCAAGGAGAGCGAGGTTGCCAATGCCTGCTGCAAGGAGAGTCTGGCGCCGCCTCTGGGACGCCCTGTTGCCTCGACCCTGCAGGAAATCGAACAACAACTGAGCCTGGTTACCGGCACAGAGATGGCCAGGCATGAAGTGGATCGTGCTCTAACCGACCTGGGCCTGACCCATACAACGCTACACGGCACTGACCTTAGCAGGGTGCGCGAACGAATTGAGCGTAACCTCTCCGGTCTGGTGGGCCCCCTCCTGGCGCGAATGATCGTCGATGAACGACTCGAGCTGGATCACAATGCCCGTCACGCCCTTTCCGACACCGTTCAGTTCATTGAGCGACGACTAGAGGAATCTCGCACCCGGCTACGGGGGCTCGCGGCAGAGATGGACCAATTGCGCCGATACCATCGCCAGGTGCTTCAGGACCTACCGCTTGGGGTCTGCTCAGTCGGTCCAGAGCAGCGGGTTATCAGCTGGAACAGCGCAATGAGTGAGATATCGGGTTTGGAGCCGGAAAAGGTCATGGGACAGCCGGTCACCGCACTGCCGACGCCCTGGTCGGGGCTTCTTGGCAGTTTTCTCTCGACGGACGAGCACCAGCTTCGCAAGGTCAAACTGCAGCAAGATCAGGAGACCCGGGTACTCAACCTGCACAAGGCAGCCATTGAGGACCCGGCTGACGTTCACTCCGGCATGGGTGGTGGCTCCGTGATTCTGGTGGAAGACCTAAGTGAATTGCATACCCTTGAGGCCGAGCTGACCCACAGTGAACGACTCGCCTCCATCGGCAGGCTGGCAGCCGGTGTCGCGCACGAAATCGGCAATCCGGTTACCGGCATCGCCTGCCTGGCACAAAACCTGTTGCAGGAGAGCGACGACCCCGCCCTGTTGCAGGAGGGCATGGAGCAGATTCTGGAACAGACAAAGCGCATTTCCAACATCGTGCAATCACTGGTCAATTTCAGTCATGGTGGCGCCACACAGGATTACCAGCCCGTGGCCGTCGCTATTTGTGACTGCATCGATGAGGCGGTCCGTCTGGTGCGTCTCAGCCACGCAGGAAAGCAGCTGGAGTATCAAGTCAGCTGCCGTGAAGGTCTTCAAATTGCCGGCGACCGACAGCGCATGATCCAGGTCTTCGTCAATCTGCTTAGCAATGCCTGTGATGCCTCCCAGCCCGGTGACCCGATCATCATCCATGCCGCTCCCCAGGGGCGCTATGCCGTGATAGAGGTCATCGACAACGGCCACGGTATTCCCGAGGAGTACCGGGAGAAGGTGTTCGAGCCGTTTTTCACCACCAAGGATCCGGGGAAAGGGACTGGGCTGGGTTTACCTTTGGTCTACAGCATCATTCAGGAACACTCGGGCAACATCGTGCTTGAGAGCGACTCGCAGGGAACACGGTTTATGATACGCCTGCCGCTGGCAGATGAAGGCCTCAGCCTGTCCGATAACAGGAGCACTGAATGATTCAAGTACTAATCATCGAAGATGAAGCCATTATCCGCCACTCACTCAGACGCCTGCTGGAACGAAACGATTATCGGGTTGGCGAGGCCGGCTCCGTACCGGAGGCACAAGAGAATTTTGTCCTCAATGACTTCGACCTGATCATTGCCGACCTGCGCCTGCCTGGCCCTCCCGGAACAGACGTCATCAAGCTGGTGGACCAGGTTCCGGTACTGATCATGACCAGCTATGCGAGTGTCCGCTCCGCGGTCGACGCGATGAAACTCGGCGCGGTGGACTACATCGCCAAACCCTTCGATCACGACGAGTTACTGCTGACCCTCAAGCGCGTGCTCAAACAGCGCAGTCTTGAGCGGCAAAACTCCGCACTCAAATCAGAACTGTCTCGACGCTACCCTGTTGCAGGAATGATCGGCAACAGCCGGGCGATGCAACAGGTCTTCGAACGTATACAACGTGTTGCCCCCACCGATACCACGGTACTCATTCTCGGTGAGTCGGGAACGGGTAAAGAGCTCGTTGCGCGGGCGGTGCATGAACAGAGTCCCCGCCGGGAGGCTCCGCTCATTACGGTTAACTGCGCCGCCATCCCGGACAACCTTCTCGAATCAGAACTGTTCGGACATGAAAAAGGGGCCTTCACCGGGGCCACCGAGACACACCGAGGATTGGTTGAGGCGGCTCACGGGGGCAGTCTGTTTCTCGATGAAATCGGCGAACTGCCTGCCGAAGCCCAGGCCCGGCTGTTGCGCGTACTGCAGGAGGGTGAAATAAGGCGGGTTGGCTCAACACAGGCTCGCCGGGTCAATATCCGACTCATCGCAGCTACCAACCGCGATCTTAAACAACAAGTGGAGCTGGGCGAGTTTCGCAGCGACCTCTATTTCCGTCTGCATGTCATGGAGGTCCAGTTACCCCCACTGCGTGAGCGTGGCGAGGATATACACATTCTCGCCGAACACCTGCTGGAACGAAGCTGCAAGCGTCTCAACCGCCACTTAATGACATTTACTGAAGAGGCCCTGGAGGCTTTCAACCACTATCACTGGCCAGGCAATGTCAGGGAGATGGAGAACATGATTGAACGTGCGGTCATCCTTTCCGATAGCGAAAAGATCGACCTCGATGCACTGGGGCTTCAGGGAAGGGATGGTGCTGAGGTGCACGCAAGGAGCACCGATGCACTTTCACTGGATAACTACTTTATCCAGTTCGTCCGCGACAACGAGCATGCCGTGACGGAAACGGAATTGGCCAAAAAATTGGGGATCAGCCGTAAGACACTTTGGGAGCGGCGGCAAAAACTGGGGATCCCGAGAAAACGATAAGTCTCGTACTGCTTTTCATCATGCCTCCTGGCCGGTTACTGCGGCATCGACCTCAGACCGGCCAAACTCCGTCAGGTCGGCACTTTCTGTCGACTGACGATGCGAACGCGTTTCATCAAGCAGAACCTCAGAGAAGGGTTTGGGTTTTCCGATAGCATGCCCCTGTGCAAAGTCCACCTTGGCTCTCTCCAACGCCAGCAATACCGACTCATCCTCGGCAAATTCACCGATGGTCTTCAAGCCCATGATATGGCCGATTTCATTGATTGACTCGACCATGGCACGATCGACCTGATCGCGCACCATATCGCGAACGAAGGCACCGTCAATTTTCAGGTAATCGATGGGCAGGCTTTTGAGGTAACCGAATGAACTCAGCCCGGCGCCAAAATCATCCAATGCAAAACTGCAGCCCATGCCCCGCAGGATTCGGATAAAATGCGTGGCT
>JBEPXU010000102.1:0-7451 GCA_041641735.1 Ectothiorhodospiraceae bacterium | reverse complement strand
CCACGATCCCGGCAAGGGCAATGACCCCAATCCCGCTCATAACGATGCCAAAGGGCTGTCCCGTGGTAAGCAGTCCCAACAGCACCCCCACCGTCGAGAAGATCACCGCTGTCAGAATAAGAAAGGCCTGATAAAAGCTGTTGAACTGGGTCACCAGGATGATCGCCATAATAAACAGCGCCACACCAAAGGCCCTGGTCAGAAATTCACGGGACTCTCTCTGCTCCTCATCCTCCCCCTTGAAGATCAGCTGTACACGCGGGTCGAGCTTGACGTTCTGATCCAGCCACGCCTGGATCTCCTCGACCTTGTTGGCAGGCAACACTCCTTCGTTCACATCGGCCTTCACCGTCATCACGCGCTGTCCATCAACCCGACTGATATTGCCCACCTTGGGGGCGGGAGTACGTGTGACAAAATTGCTGATCGGGACCAGTCCGTATTTTGTCTGGACACGCAGTCGATCCAATTGATCCAGGTCGCGTTGCCCTTCAGGCAGGCGAACGATGATATCCACCTCATCATCGGCATCATCGGGACGGTAGTCACTCACCTTGATGCCATTGGTCACCATCTGAACGGCATTACCCACCACCGTCACATCTGCCCCAAAACGCGCAGCATGGGTCCGGTCAACACTGAGCTGCCACTCGATACCGGGCAAGGGGCGGTCATCCTCGATGTCGACGAAGCCACCGATCTTCTCCATCATTGCACGAACCTTGCGCACCGCCGGTTCGAGCATCTGCGGATAACGTGAACTCAGCTGCAGCTGCACCGGCTTGCCTGTCGGCGGGCCGCCTTCCTGCTTTCGCGTTTCGATAATGACACCGGCAATATCGGCAGTCCGCTGCCGGATATCGGCCAAAATCTGCGCGGCGGGACGGCGCTTTTGCCAGTCAACGAACTCCATCTGAATCACGCCGATGGTATCCGCCGGCAACTCCTGGCCGCGAAGATTAATACCACTGCGACTGTAGAGGGTTTGGATCTCCTTCATCCCGAGGATGCGCTGCTCGACTTTTTTCACCAGCGCATCCTGCTCGAACACCGAGAGATTACCGCGCGCCCGGACATTCACCACCGCCCGCTCCGGTTCCACCGAAGGGAAAAACTCCACCCCTTTCCCCAGGAAGTAGTAGGCGGTGTAGACAACAAAAAGGAAAAACAGCGCCAGGAGGAGGAGCTTTAGTGGATGGGCCAGCAGGCGCTCGAGCAGGCGAACATAGAAACCGGTAAGACCGCGTATTTCATGCAACTCCCCCTTCTCTGCTGCGGCCAGGCTGCGTAGTGAGTCCTCACCAAGCGGGCTCTGTTTACCCAACAGCTCCCCCAGGGTGGGGACGAAGATCAATGCCATGAAGAGTGAGGCCGAAAGAGTTGCCAGGAGCGTGACCGGCAGGAACTTCATAAACTCCCCCACGACACCGGGCCAGAACAGCAACGGCATAAAGGCCGCAAGGGTAGTGGCCGTGGAGGCGATAATGGGCCAGCTCATGCGCTTGGCGGCAAAGGCAAAGGCCTCCCTGCGCGGCATCCCCTCGGCCATCTTGCGATCGGCCAGCTCGGTCACCACGATGGCCCCGTCGATGAGCATCCCTACCGCCATGATCAAGGAGAACAGGACCACAATATTAATGGTCAGTCCCATGCTGTAGATAATCAGAATCCCGGTGAGGAAAGAACCGGGGATCGCTACCCCTACCAGCAAACCGGTCCGCCAGCCCAGCGCCCCGATCATCACCACCATCACCAGCAGCACCGCGCTCAGGACATTGTTTTGCAGGTCCGAGAGCATGGTCTTTACATCATCGGACTTATCCTGGGAGTAGCTCACGAGCACCCCTTTGGGCCAACCGGCTTTCTCTTCATCGACAATCTTCCGCACCTTGTCGATGGTCTCGATGATGTTCTCACCGACCCGCTTGGAGATCTCCAGGCTGATCGCCGGCCTTCCGTTGACCCGGGCAAAACTGGTCGGGTCCTTGAAGGTACGGCGCACGGTTGCGACATCGCCGAAGGTCACCACCCGGTCATCCACCACCTTGACTGGCAGAGACATCACATCCTCTGCCCCTTCCAGCAACCCGGGGACCTTGACCGCAAATCGCCCCTTGCCGGTATCGAGTGCCCCTGCCGCCACCAGCATATTGTTGCGCCAGACGAAGTTAATCAATTCCTCATAGGAGATGCCGTAACTGTCGAGTACCCGTGGTTCGACCACCACCTCGACCACCTCCTCGCGGTCACCGGCGATGTCCGCCTCAAGTACCTCCCGCAACCCCTCTATCTTGTCCTTCAGTCCCCTTGCCAGTGTGACGAGGGTGCGTTCCGGGACATCCCCCGCCAGAGTGACCACCAGCACCGGGA
Organism: Ectothiorhodospiraceae bacterium; assembly: GCA_041641735.1. Classification (GTDB taxonomy): domain Bacteria; phylum Pseudomonadota; class Gammaproteobacteria; order Thiohalomonadales; family Thiohalomonadaceae; genus JAPHTQ01. The sequence goes on along the minus strand of JBEPXU010000102.1, from coordinate 5,081 downwards.
AGAGGGCGACGTTCACCTCGTTGACACTGGGCTCATCGGTCTCTGCCGGCAGTTCGACCTTGGCCAAATCCACCTTCTCGCGCACATCCTGCATCGCCTTGTCGCTGTCGAAACCGGCGTCGAATTCCAGCAGTACCGAGGCATGGCTCTCCTCGGCACTGGCGCGCATCTCCTTGACGCCCTCGATGGTCTGCAGCTCCTTCTCCATGGGACGTACCAATAAGCGCTCGGCATCTTCCGGGGAGATCCCCTCGTGGTGCATGGAGACGTAGATGATGGGAATGGCCACATCCGGCTCCGCCTCCTTGGGAATGGTGTTGTAGGAGATGATGCCGCTGATAAGGATCAGTACCAGCAGGGCCAGAACGGTACGGGAACGATCGAAAGCGACGTTAATCAGGCTTTTCATGCCGCGCTCACTGTCCCCTCTCGACGTCGACCTGTTCGCCGGCGCGGACAAAGCCCTGACCGACGCTAATCAGGTCGATCTCATCGGGCAATCCAACCAGCCACAGACCGTCACGTTCGGACTTGATGATCTCAACCTCGTGGAAGCGCACGATGCCTTTCTGATCCACGCTTTTAAGGCCCAGCACACCGGCATCATTGAGCGACAACAGGGCGGGAGAGACCTTATGTGCCGACTCACTTGCCAGTGGCACCCGCATCGTCGCGCTCATTCCACCGGGATGATGCGGCGAGGGGTTGGAGGCCTCCATTTCTATCGCAAAGGTACGGGTGCGACTGTCGGCAACCGGTGAAACATAGCTAATGGCGCCCGTTAATTTCGTTCCATTACTCAACTCAGCAGTCGCAGCCATACCGGTCTGCAGCCCCCCGACCTTACTCTCTGACACATCCCCTCGCACCACCAGCGGGTCGAGGTCCACCAGGACGGCAAGCGGATCACCCGGTTGCAGGTAGTCACCCTGTTCAACAAGTCGAGTCTGGAGAACACCGCTAAATGGCGCACGGATCGTCAACCGTTGCATATCCAGCTCAGCACCCTTGAGCTGCAGTTTGGCCGCACGCAGCAGGCTCAGTGCCTCGGCAAGTTGCCGCTCTGCCTGCAACCCCTTCTGCTTGAGGGAACGGGCCGCCTCATACTCCAGCTGACGCTGCTGCACCAGCGCCCTCGCCTGTTCCAGTCTCTGTGGCCGGTCATCCGCCGAGAGTCGCAATAAAACATCTCCCTGCTTGACTGCGCGTCCCTTCCTGGCCTCCACCTTCGCAATCTCGCCGGCGACCTCTGTCTTGAGCGTCACCTCACGCTTTGCCAGTGACTGCCCCTGAACCACCACCTCACGCAAAACCGGCTGGGCCCTGGAGTGCATCACCTGCACACGGGTGACGCTACTGTTCCCCGCCGTGGATGCTGGCATGGAGGACTTTTTATTGCCGATAAACAGTCCGCTAAGCATCCAGAGTGCAATCACCAGGAGGATACCGCCGGCGATAAAATAGGATCGTTTCACGCTTATTGCTTTCCTTTTCCTGCCGCGGGAGCGGGATGTTCCTGCAGCGCCTGTAATAGTTCCCCTCGATGTTTCTCCAGGTAATCCCTACCCGCCTGCAAAACCGTGCGGGAAAAACCTGCCGTAAAGGCCACACCGGGTGGAGAGCCTTCCCTCTCATCGACACACTGCTCAATCATATGAAGTTGCTGCTCAATATCATCAAGGCGGGTCTCTAGCACCTGCTCCAGCCTCTGCGGACTCAACAGGTGTGAAAAAACCATCTGTACCATAAAATCGGAGCGAACCCGGTGGCTGGGATAGGTCTCTGCGAGCGATTGACGAAAAGCCTTCAAGCCCGCATCGGTCAGTCGGTAGACCTTCTTCGCCGGGCGTTTTTCCTGTTCAATATCGCTGCAGGTGACATAACCCTCGTGCGTCAGGGTGGCAAGCGCCGGATAGATAGAACCGAAGCCGGCAACATAGAAATGGCTGAAGGATTGCTCGAATACCTTCTTGATCTCATAGCCGCTGGCCTCACCCAAACTGAGCACACCAAGGCAAAGTGTTTTGACGTCCATCACGAAACTATAAGCCAGACCGATATATCGTCAAGATATATATCAGACTGATACACAAATAATAGCCTCCGATCAGCGGATATGGCATAGTCGCGCCATACTGATTGATTGAGTCGCAGCCGAAACTGCGCTGCATCATAAGAGTCCAAGGAGAAACGGAAATGCGTAAAATTGCGTTGGTCGTCATCAGTGCCCTGGCAATTACCGGGTGCGGTGCCGCCAAGGTAGCCATGTACCGGGCGGATGCCAATAACAGTGGCATATTCAGCAATGGAGTCAGCACCCTTCATAACCTGAAGTGGAAGTTCAGCACCGGCAGCGAAATCAAAACCCCTGCCGTGGTCAGCGATGATATGGCCTACTTCGGTAACAATGCCGGCTATGTTTATGCCGTGAACGTCGAGACCGGGCGTGAAAACTGGCGTTTCAAAACCGACGGACCGATGGGTGGTGCACCGGCTATTTCCGCTGGCGTTGTTTACATCGGCAGTCAGGATGGCAATCTCTATGCTATCGACACCAAGACCGGCCAGCTGAAGTGGAAATTCGCCAGCAGCGGTTCGGTGACCACCTCGCCAGCTCTGGTCCAGGGGGTTCTCTATTTCGGTAATGTCGCGGGCGATTTCTTTGCCGTCGATGCCAAGAACGGACGCGAGCGCTGGCGCTTTGCCAGCAAATCGGCCATCTACTCCTCACCGGCTGTGGCAAACGGCCTGGCCTTTTTCGGTAACGACAAAGGCGAGTTGATTGCGCTGGAGACCACAGGTGGCGTAGAGCGCTGGCGCTTCTCCACCGAGGACAAGATCCACGCCGACCCGGTCGTCGATGGCGACACCGTCTATATCGGCAGCCAGGATGCCACCATGTATGCGATTGAGACCACCACCGGACAGGAGGCTTGGCATTATCGAGCTGAAGGCGACATCAACGGCGCTGTGGCGATTCAGGGGGGCACCCTCTACTTCGGCTCATATGACGGCAAACTCTATGCGCTGGATATGGACAGCCATCGGGTGGAATGGAAATACCATGTGCGTGATTGGGTCAGCAGCGGCATCGCGATCGCAGACGGCCTTGCCTACTTTGGCAGTTTCAATAACAAGCTCTATGCGGTGGATACCGATGATGGTAAGGAAGCATGGTCCTTCGCGACCCAGGGAGCTATCCTGACCTCACCGGAGATCAATGGCGGTACGATCTACGTCGGCAGCACCGACGGCGCGCTCTACGCCATCCAGTAATCGCTGTGTAGACTTGTCAGGGTACGATATGAAAAGACCGGTTCGATAACCGGTCTTTTTTTTATCCCCTGGTAGACCTGTCCGGCGAATCGCTAATACCCCTCCTTCTTGGCTTCAACCCATAGCCGGTCCATCTCCTCCGCTGAACACTCCTCGACCTCTTTTCCCTGCTGCTGGATCTGTGTCTCCAGATAGCGAAAACGGCGCTCGAATTTGTGGTTGGCACCCCGTAATGCCTCCTCGGCATCGATCCCTGCATGCCTGGCAAGATTGACCGCGGCAAAGAAAAGGTCACCGATCTCATCCTGCAGTGCCTCATGGTCATTCGCCTCCAGCTCGGCCCGAACCTCGTTGACCTCTTCCTCGACCTTTCCCAGAACACCCTGAATCGACGGCCAGTCAAAACCGGCGCGCGCCGCGCGCTTTTGCAGCTTTTGCGAACGACTGAGTGCCGGTAGCCCGAGGGTGACACCATCCAGCAGGCTATGATGTTCCCCCTTGTTCCGGCGCTCTTCTGCCTTTAACCGCTCCCAGGCCTGCGTCTGCTCTTCAGCATCCGCCACCTCCTCCTCGGCAAACACATGGGGGTGACGCCGGGTCATCTTCTCGACGATGGCGTTGACCACATCCTGAAACGCAAATGCACCCGCCTCCTCGGCCATACGGGCATGGAAGACCACCTGGAAAAGCAGATCACCCAGCTCATCACACAGTTCCGGCATGTCATGACGGGCGATGGCATCGGCAACCTCATAGGCCTCTTCGATGGTATAGGGGGCAATGGTCGAAAAGTCCTGCTCCCGATCCCATGGACAGCCCTCCTGCGGATCACGCAGGGCAGCCATTACCGCAATCAGATCATCAATGGTGTAGTGACTCAAGGTCTATCCCCTCCCCTCGCACGTCTGAACTCAGGCAGCGTAATGCCTTCGCGATAGGCTCCGCTGAGCACATACTCAAGCACCTTGCGCAATCGATAAAAACCCACGACCGAGGCGACACGAATGATCTCCTGGCCGTCCCGGTCGAAAAAAATCAGCGTCGGCGCATAGAACAGATCCAGCTCATCGGCCCAGGCCTTGCTCGTCGTATGCTGGCCGGACGGGGTTATGACCGGCGTATCACGATTCACATCAAGCTGAACGGTCTCAAAGTTATCCAGCAGTGATCGAATTTTCCCATTCTGCAAGGGAGCGGTATGCAGGACATCGCAGGCGTGACAATTCCCCTCCTCAAAAAAGACGATCAACGGCCTATCGGCCCGGATGCGCGAGCGATTCAGAGCATAGGGTTCGGAAAGGAAAAAATCCTCCTGATTCAGACCATCAAGATCGAAGGCCAGTGGTGGATTGGCCCGCTGCAGGTAATCGGCGAAACTCTCATTATGGTAGTAGCCGTCAACGACGTATTCGAGCGCGGCACGGAACTTATAGGGGGGATAGTAGCCTTGCAGGCGCAAGGCCTCACGGCCCGAATTATCATAGAAGATCAGCGTTGGCGTGAAATTGACCTGCTCACGATGCGCGTAGGCCTTTTCGGATAAGGTGCGCCCCTGCAGGTCGGTGACCTTTTTCTGTCCATGGATGTCGATTGCCACCACATCGAAATACTTTCGGGTATACCGCGCGATTTCCTCATCTCCGAAATCGCCCTCCAGCAATGCCTTGCAATAGGGGCAATACTCCTGTCCCAGATAGACGATAAGGCCACGTTTACCACTCCTGGTCGCCTCATTCAGATCCTCTTTCAGATTGAGAAACGAGAGCTGGAACCAGTCAGGGTAACTGGCACTGTTCTCCAGTTCC
>JBEPXU010000101.1:0-7579 GCA_041641735.1 Ectothiorhodospiraceae bacterium | reverse complement strand
CATAACGCGGGCTGTTGTTCAGGCAGCCTGCTCGATCTCCTTTAGAGGAGATGTCTTATTTTATTGTTTGCAGCTTCGGTATCGAGAAATGCCGGCAACAGCGTATGGTAGAACAGCTGTGGGCAGTCCAGGTGGGAGATACCGTTGGCGATGAACGAGGCGCCGATCAGTGTCAGCATCATCTCCATTATTTGTGGTCTTTTCTAACAAAAATTCCTTATATGCTGTCGGATTAAAGTATGTTGTGCGCACACTTATAAAGCAGTGTTATAAAGATTGAGTCATATTTGTTTCGATGGACGCTATAGGTAAATTCTGTGAACCATTGTAGGTGTTGGCTACTGTGTCGTTGATGTTTTCCAGTAAAATGCCTGTTAAATACTGTTAACCATTCACTTTCACACTGAGTTTACGTTGCTTCATAACCTTTTTTTAGAACGCACCCAGGGACTTGTAGATGTCTAAAATTACATCGCTTGAACAACTCCGCCAGCTATATGATGCGCCCACAGAACGTGTGGTCAGGAAGGATATCGGCCACATCGATGTCCATTGCCGTCACTTTATCGAGTTGAGTCCGTTTGTGACGCTGTCCACCCATAACTCTCAAAAGCAGTCAGACTGTTCACCTCGTGGTGGACAGCCGGGTTTTGTCAGGGTGGTCGATTCAAAGATGTTGGTGATACCCGATTGGAGTGGTAACAATCGTCTGGATACTCTTACAAATATCCTGGATATCAACTCAATCGGCCTGATGTTCCTGATTCCCGGTGTGGATGAAGTCCTGAGAGTGAATGGTACTGCCGAGTTGAGTACGGATGCGAAGTACAGGGAGCTCTGTATGGAGAAGGAAAAACTCCCGAAGCTTGTTATTTTGGTTCGTGTGCAGGAGGCCTATCTGCATTGTGCAAAGGCCTTGATGCGGTCGAAACTCTGGAGTGAGGAGGCGAAGGTCGACAGGGGAGTGTTGCCTTCAGCGGGGCAGATCCTCAAAGACCAGCTTAAATCTGAAGGCGAGGCCGAAACCACTGAGGCCATGTACCAAAGGTATCGGCGCGAGTTGTACTGAGCTGGTTCAGCTACGCGTGGGATGCCAGATTATCCACCTGAGCCATCATGCGAATTTGTTCGGTTCTGGTTCCTCGGTGCGCCAGGTACGGCATTGGGAGATTAGTTTTGGGATGAATCTCCATGACCGCTAACCAGCCAAACCATTAATTTTTGACGCTGACAAACTCCATGACCATTGCTCTGCCAATGAGCTGCACAGGGTGTTGCAACGGAATATCGATCTCCGCCTGTCGCAAACCCTCTCTTAGATGCATAGCACAACCCAGGTTGGAGCTGATTAGCACATCTGCTTCCATGGCGCGGATCTCTTCGACCATATCGTCGCGCAGGGCATCGGCCATCTTCGGTTGGCTCAGCATCTGACTGCCGCCGGCGCCACAGCAGCGCGGCTCACCTGAAAGCGGCAGGAGCTCCAGCCCCGGGATGTTCTGCAAGAGCTCCAGCACGGCCTCTTCCTGATGTTCACCCTGACGCAGGGTGCAGGGAGTATGCAGTGCTACCTTCAGGGGCATGCGATCGAATACCACCTTGCGTTGTTTCAAGGTATTGGCAAGATAGTGGCTCACATCCATTACCGGTGCGGTGAGTTCTTCACCCTCAAGCCACTTCCCATACGCCTTGAGCCCGGCGCCGCAGCCGCTGCTGGTTGTGACGATGGCATCGGCCTGGTCGGCGGAGAAGGCCTTGATGTTGTTGCGGGCCAACTCACCGGCCGTTTCAAGCTCTCCACTGTGACGGTGCAGGGCGCCACAACAACCCTGTTCTTCGGGCAGGGTCACCGCGATGCTGAGGGCATTGAAGACGTCGATGGTTGCCTGTTGTACGGCCTGTTCCATCACTGAGCTGAAGCAGCCGGTGAAGAGGGCGACGCGCTGGTCGGAATCCGGGCGCTGGAGGCGGTTCTTCAGCTCGGTGGGATAGTCCACTCGCCCCAGCAGCGTATTGGCACGCTCCATCCCTGTGAGCCTAAGCAGACCCAGGCTACCCAGGAGGCCTCGCAGTCCCGTAGTTTGTGCGAGGTAGGCAGCTTTAGTCAGCGGCTTCAACCATGAGTGCTTAGCGGCCAGGAACAGCATCATTCGGCTGATCGCCGGCAGCGGTCGCTCATCACGCAGGCGCGCCAGGGATTCATCCAGCAAGTTGCCGAAGTCGACCTGGGAGGGGCAGATGCTTTCGCAGCTGTAGCAGCCAAGGCAACTCTCCAGCTTCTCCACGGCTACGCCCTCGCTGCCACCATCCTCCTGTGCCCGCATCAGCCGGATGCGGCCCATGGGGGATTGTTCCGGGTCTTCGCTCTTGGCGAAGGTCGGGCAGGTGGAGAGGCAGACACCGCACTGGGTACAGCCATCCGGCGGGGTTTGAGGCGCAAAGCCCGCAAAGGAGTTATTCATTTCAAAGCCAAAAGACATGGACGATATAGCCTGTATTCACGTGGTTGTTGCTGGGTTTAATTTTTCTATGGCTGCAAGGGCTGTACCAGAAGCTGGCTTGTTGCTTTTCAATGGGTTAGAAGTGTGGCTCTGGTTGGCGTGAGCTGAGCGTGTGGTGTTTACTACAATCGAAAGCGGGATTGTCATTTGTACCGCTTGCGTGACTTTCGCTTTTCCTGCGATGCTTGATTGCGGCTATGGGATTGGCAGCGGTGCCAGTTGGCAATGCGGATTTCCTAAAATCAGTGGTACCTCGTTATCATGAAATGGGTAGCATGTGAGAATGACACAAGGATGGATAAATGAGTTTTGGTGGATTGTTTGCAAGGGCGGCCCTGCTTAAGGAGCAGATGAAAAAGAAGCCCTGTAAGCGCTGTGGCTTGCTCTATGATCCGAAGAAAGAGGAGCAATGTCCGTATTGCGGTGATCTGGATGAGGCCGGGTTGGCAAGGTTGTTTGAAAGACGGGAAACTGCATATCGGGCCAACAGGCAGCTTGGTTACCGGTTCATTTTTGCTGCGGTGGTTGTGCTGTTAATTGTCATCATGATGGGCCTTTCATAATGTAAATACAAAAGCCCTGCACTATTTACACCGTGGCGTACAATCTGGGACTCGGTGTTATTGGCAGTGCAACACCTACGTTGTTGACGTGGCTGATCGATGTCACCGGTTACTCGGTCGTACCTGCGGTGTATCGCGTTCTAATGGCCGTGGTGGCATTTAGTATGCTGCTGCTTATGAAGGACAGTAGTCGCCTTGCGTTAAGTGTTCCGTGATTGAGGATATGGGAGTGATGGATAGAGATGCACACTACAACGAGGGGAGCCTGACCCTCACGGGTGCCGTGGCGATGGGGACCGGTGTCATGATTGGTGCCGGGATCTTTGCTTTGACCGGTCAGGTTGCCGAACTGGCGGGAGAGTGGTTCCCGCTGGCCTTTCTGGTAGCGGCGCTGATTTCCGCCTTTAGCGCCTACTCCTATGTGAAGATGTCCCGTGCCTACCCCTCTGCCGGCGGTATCGCCATGTTTCTCAACAAGGCCTATGGCAAGGGTATCGTGACTGCGGTGGCCGCACTGCTGATGTATTTCTCCATGGTCATCAATGAAAGTCTCGTGGCGCGGACTTTCGGCACGTATGTTATGCAGCTTTTCGATGTTGATTCGACAGGTTGGATGGTAGAGGGGCTGGGTGTCGGCCTGCTTGTGTTTGCCTTCTTCGTCAATATCCACAGTAACCGTTTTATCGAGACTTTCTCATTCGTGATGGCCTTTGTGAAGATAGGAGCCATTGTGGTCTTCGCTCTGGCGGGTCTGTGGGTATCCGGTCTGGAGTTCAAGAGCGTGTCCGTATCGCCTCAGGAGTTCGAGTCGGGCGGTTTTCTTGCAGCGGTGGCGTTGGCCATCCTCGCCTATAAGGGCTTTACCACTATCACCAACAGTGGCAGTGAGCTGAAGGAGCCACACCGCAACGTCGGACGTGCCATTATTATCGCCATTGCGCTCTGTTTTGTGGTGTATATGCTGGTGGCGTTGGCTGTGGGCGGTGCCCTGAGCATCGATGCCATCATCAAGGCTAGGGACTACTCGCTTGCTGAAGCCGCCCGGCCCGTATTCGGCCACTACGGTTTGTGGTTTACCGTAGGTTTTGCCATTGTCGCGACCGTCTCAGGGGTTATTGCCAGTGTCTTTGCCGTCTCGCGCATGCTGGCCATGCTTACTGAGATGAAGCTGGTGCCGCACAGCCACTTTGGCATGCCGGGTAGTATCCAGAAGCATACCCTGGTTTACACCATCATCTTTGCCATGTTGCTGACCGTATTTTTCGATCTCAGTCGTATCGCCTCATTAGGTGCAATCTTCTACATCATTATGGACATGGTGGTGCATTGGGGAATACTGCGGCACCTGCGCACGGAAATTAAGGCAAATGCCCTTATCGTACTAACTGCACTGCTGCTCGATGCGGTGGTACTCGTCGCACTTTTAATAATGAAGGGGCGGGCTGATCCGGTAATTCTGTATACGGCGGCAATCAGTCTATTGGCAATACTGCTCGGTGAGCGTCTGTTCTTGCGTGGTCGGGCAAAAGGATAAACCGGCAGCTTACGCTTCGAGCGCCTCGACGATTTTTTCAATGAGGCACTGACGCTGTTCGTCGTCCTGCAGAGGCTGGTGGTTTTCATCGGTGATGAAAAAGATATCCTCGACCCGCTCGCCGAAGGTGGCGATCTTGGCGTTGAGCATACGCACCTTGCAGCTCGCCAGGGCGCGGGCGATGCGTGAGAGCAGGCCGGGCCGGTCGGAGGTGATGACCTCCATGACGGTGTGCTCGTTGCGCGGGTCTTCGTGAAATATCACCCGGGTTTTGATGTTGAAGTGCTTTAGCTGACGCGCCATCTGCCGGTGAATCTTCTCAGGTGTCTCCTCCGGATGGGTCAGCAGGTGTTGCAACATGTCCTGGATCTCCGCCAGGCGGTGTTGACCTCGGATCGGTTCGCCGTCTTCCTCCAGCACCATGTAAGTGTCGAGTGTGTAGTTGTCATGCGAGGGTAGGATGCGTGCATCGACGATATTCAGGCCGATCTGATCCAGCAGCGTGGTGGTGGTGGTGAACTGGTGGTCGCGTATCGGGGTGTAGATAAAGATCTCGGTGCCGCCGCGTTCGGTTTGCTGTCGGATAAGCACCAGGGGTTCATCTTTATCGCCATGCTCTGCCACCGCCTGGGTATGCCAGGCGATTTCGTTGCCGGAGTAACGCAGGAAGTATTCATTACCCAGACGTGCCCAGAACTGCTCGATTTTATCCGGGTGTACCCGGTGGAGGTTTAGCAGTTTGTAGGCACCCTCGATGTGCTCGGCAATGACCTCGGCCTCGACTACCGGATTGGAGAGACCGCGGCGCAGTGCCTTGTGTGTGCTGTGGTAGAGCTCTGCCAGCAGGGCATCCTTCCAGGAGTTCCAGACATTGGGGCTGGTGGCGCGAATGTCGGAGACGGTCAGCAGGTAGAGGTAGTCAAGGTACTCCTGTTTGCCGACCTTGGCGGCGAAGTCGTTGATCACCACTGGATCAGAAATATCTTTTCGCTGGGCGGTGGTGGACATCAGCAGGTGGTTACGTACCAGCCAGGCAATCAGATTGGTGTCGTACTCGCTCAGGTCGTGTTGTTGGCAGAATTTTTCGGACTCTTCGGCGCCGAGCACCGAGTGGTCACCGCCGCGTCCCTTGGCAATGTCGTGGAAAAGTCCGGCGATATACAGCAGTTCCGGTTTGGCCACCTGTTGCATGATACGGCTGCAAAGCGGGAACTCATGATGATACTCGGGCACCGAGTAGCGCCGCAGGTTGCGCACCACGTTGAGGGTGTGTTCATCCACGGTGTAGACGTGAAACAGATCGTGTTGCATCTGACCGACCACGTGGCCAAAGGCGGGGATGTAGGCGGCGAGCACACCGTAACGGTTCATACGCCGCAACTCGTGGGTGATTCCCTGAGGCTGGCGCAGCAACTCCATGAACAGACTGCGACAGCTGATATCGCTACGGAACTCATCATCAATGAGGTGTATATGGGCTCGAAGCATTCTGATGGTGCCGGCGCGTACACCCTTTAGTGCAGGGTTTTGTGCCAGGATCAAAAAGATCTCCAGCATCGCGTAGGGGTAGTGTTCGAAGGTTTTGGGGCTGGTGACCTCGACAAAGCCACGACGCGACTGAAAGCGGCGGTTGATCGGTGTGGGGTTGGCGCTTTCGTTGGCGTAGAGGATCTCTTCCTGGAAGTACTGCAGCAGCATCTCATTGAGCCGGGACAGCTCCATGATGGTGCGGTAATAGTCTTTCATGAAGTGTTCCACCGCCAGGCGCTTGCCGTCGTCCCGGTATCCGAACTGCGTGGCCAGTGCACGCTGGTGATCGAACAGCAGCCGATCCTCTCGCCGTTTAGCCAGGGTGTGCAGACCGTAACGGACTCTCCAGAGGAAGGTTTGTCCCTCGATAAGGACGGTGTATTCGTCGGGAGTTAGAAAACCGTGGTTGACCAGATCGCCGAGGGTTTCTGCCCCGAAGTGGCGTTTGGCGACCCAGCCGATCATCTGAATGTCACGCAGCCCGCCCGGCCCCTCCTTGATGTTGGGTTCGAGGTTGAAGGCGGTGTCGTGGTATTTGTGGTGGCGGGCGATCTGCTCTTCCCATTTGGCGCGGAAAAATTCACGCCCCGGCCAGATATGGTTCTGATCGGTCACATCGCGCATACGCTGAAAGAGGTCCTCGGGACCGCAGAGCAGGCGAGCCTCCATGATATTGGTGGCAACGGTGATATCGGCGCGCCCCTGTTCGATACAGTCCTCCAGGGTACGGACACTATGGCCGATCTCCAGTCCCAGGTCCCACAGCAGCATCAGGAACTTCTCCAGCGTGGGGGCATACTCGCCTAGGTCCTCTTCCTCGGCTAGAACCATGATATCGATATCAGAGTGGGGGTGTAGCTCGCCGCGGCCATAACCGCCGACCGCAACCAGGGCGATTGCATCCGCCGCTTCTCCCATGCTGTGACGCCAGGCGTGGATCAGAATTTGATCAATGAACTGTGCCCGGTGCGTCACCAGGGAGACGACCGGTTCGTTGTTCAGGAAACGGTACTCAAGGGCCTCGCTGGCATGCTTGATGGCGCCACGAAACAGCTTTACCGGTTGTGTGGTGGCGCTGAGGCTGGCTTCGAAGTCATCGACGGGAAAGAGTTCTGCGGCGGCGCTATCCATGGTTAGAGGGTTTCATCCTTGCGCTGTGTGAGTACCTCGTGGCCCTCTTCGGTAACCAGGATCGTGTGTTCCCACTGTGCCGAGAGGCTGCGATCCTTGGTGATGACGGTCCAGCCGTCGCGCATCAAAGTGACATTGCGTTTGCCGGCATTGACCATCGGCTCGATGGTGAAGGTCATGCCCGGTTCAAGTACCAGACCGGTACCGGGGGTGCCGTAGTGCAGGACCTGGGGCTCCTCGTGGAACTCCTTGCCGATACCATGGCCGCAATACTCACGCACGATGGAGTAGTTGTGGGCCTCGGCGTGGTTCTGGATGGC
>JBEPXU010000100.1:0-7583 GCA_041641735.1 Ectothiorhodospiraceae bacterium | reverse complement strand
CACCCCCATCGAAAAGGAGTCCGAGCACTACTTCTTCAAGCTGGGCGACTTCGAGGGGATGCTGCAGTACTGGATCAAGGGCGAGCACCTGCAGAGCGAGATCGCCCACAAGCTCAAGGAGTGGTTCGACTCGGGCCTGCAGGACTGGGATATCTCCCGCGACGCCCCCTACTTCGGTTTCGAGATCCCGGACGCTCCGGGCAAATACTTCTATGTCTGGCTGGATGCTCCCATCGGCTATATGGCCAGCTTCAAGAACCTTTGTGACAAGCGCGAAGACCTTAACTTTGAGGACTACTGGAGCAAGGAGAGCAAGGCCGAACTCTACCACTTCATAGGCAAGGACATCGCCTACTTCCACACCCTGTTCTGGCCGGCGATGCTAACCGGCAGCGGTTTCCGCACCCCAAATGCGGTCTACTGCCACGGTTTTCTTACCGTCGATGGCCAGAAGATGTCCAAATCACGCGGCACCTTTATCATGGCCCGCACCTATCTGGATCACCTCAATCCGGAGTACCTGCGTTACTACTTCGCCGCCAAGCTGGGCGACGGCATTGATGATATCGACCTCAGCCTGGAGGACTTCCAGCAGCGGGTGAACTCGGACCTGGTGGGAAAAGTGGTCAACATTGCCAGTCGCTGTGCCGGCTTTATCAATAAACGTTTCGAGGGAAAACTGGCCACCGACCTTGCCGAGCAGGACCTCTACGATGAGTTCGTCAATGAAGGTAACGAGATCGCCAACCTTTACGAGCACCGCCAGTTTGGTCAGGCCATGCGCCACATCATGCACCTGGCCGACCGGGCGAACCAGTACATTGATGAGAAAAAGCCCTGGGTTCTGGCCAAAGAGGAAGGCAAGGAGCAGGAGGTACAAAATGTCTGCACCGTAGGACTCAACCTGTTCAACGTGCTGGTCGCCTATCTCAAGCCGGTTTTGCCGGTGCTGGCCGAAGGCGCCGAAGCCTTCCTGCGCATCAAACCGTTGACCTGGGACAACTACTCGGTACCGCTTCTTGGCCACACCATCGAGAAATTCAAACCGCTGATGACCCGTGTGGAAAAAGAGAAGATCGATGCCATGCTGGAGGACTCGAAGCAGGATCTTGCTGCAGCACAGGCGCCGGCCAAGGCTGAACCTACAGGCCACCTGGCCAAGGACCCGATCAGCGAGACCATCGCCTTTGAGGATTTTGCCAAACTCGACCTGCGTATCGCCCGAATCGTTAAGGCGGAACACGTCGAGGGCGCCGATAAGCTGCTACAACTGACGCTGGATATCGGCGGTGAAACCCGCAATGTCTTCGCCGGTATCAAATCCGCCTACGCACCGGAAGCGCTTGAGGGCAAGCTCACCGTCATGGTAGCCAACCTGGCCCCGCGCAAAATGCGCTTCGGAGTTTCCGAGGGGATGGTGTTGGCTGCCGGGCCTGGTGGTAAGGATCTCTTTGTGCTTCATCCCGATGAGGGGGCAGAGCCGGGGATGCGGGTGAAATAACGCATCGGCGTTGCGTCCATGTCTATAGGCCGGGCAGTTATATGCCCGGCTTTTTTGTGTCTTGTGTAGGCTGTGCATGATTACACAGTCGAAGCGGGTATCGCTTCGCGATACACACCTACTCGGCACTGGGAACGAACCTCGCTGAGCTCAAACACCTCGCGTCAGCAACGCAAAATAAAAATCCCTTAACAAAACCTAACACCCACAACATTAGTCCGTGCTAATAATGCGGGTTTTATGTAAAATGCCCCTCCTCTGGCAAAGCCCACATAATTCCTCATCTTGTAGTTTTGCTGATGGACGGTAGACTTAAGAGTCAAATTGATTCATTAGGTTATTTATGACCGAATACGCCCTCATACTTGTCAGCACTGTGCTGGTTAACAACTTCGTACTGGTGAAGTTTCTCGGTCTTTGCCCGTTTATGGGCGTATCGCGTAAGCTCGAGACGGCTACCGGCATGGGGCTTGCCACCACCTTCGTGCTCACGCTCTCTTCCGTTTGTTCCTATCTGGTCAACGAATATCTGCTGGCGCCCCTGGGTCTGGAATACCTCCAAACCATCGCCTTTATCCTGGTCATTGCCGTGGTGGTACAGTTCACTGAAATGGTGGTGCACAAAACCTCGCCCCTGCTTTATCAGGTGCTGGGTATTTTCCTGCCGCTGATCACCACTAACTGCGCCGTGCTGGGTGTAGCACTTCTCAACACTCAGGCGCAGCACGGCTTTCTCGAATCGGCCGTCTATGGCTTCGGCGCCGCCGCCGGTTTCTCCCTGGTACTGGTACTGTTTGCCGCCATGCGAGAGCGCATCGCAGTGGCGGATGTGCCGGTTGTTTTCCGTGGCCCCGCCATTGCCCTGGTCACTGCAGGATTGATGTCGATGGCCTTTATGGGATTCTCAGGATTGGTGAAAGGCTGATATGTTGGAAGCCATCCTCGCACTGACGGCCCTTGCCGTCGCCTTCGGCCTGCTATTGGGCTTTGCCTCGGTCCGTTTCAAGGTCGAGAGCGACCCCATCGTCGATAAGGTCGACGCCATCCTGCCCCAGACCCAGTGTGGCCAGTGCGGTTTCGCAGGCTGCCGCCCTTATGCCGAGGCGATTGCCAGCGGCGAGGCAGATATCAACCGTTGTCCCCCGGGTGGTGAGACGGTCATTCTTGCCCTCTCAGACCTGCTCGGTGTTGATGCCAAGCCGCTGGATGACGAGGTTGGCGAAGAGAAACTCAAGGAAGTGGCCATTATCGATGAGAAAACCTGCATCGGCTGCACGCTCTGCATCCAGGCCTGTCCGGTCGATGCCATCCTTGGGGCCGCCAAGCAGATGCATACCATCATCGAAAGTGAATGTACCGGTTGTGAGTTGTGCGTGGAGCCCTGCCCTGTTGACTGTATCAGCATGCACACAGTGAAAGAGGATCTGAACAACTGGAAGTGGCCCTACCCCGAGGCCGGGGAGAAAAAGGCATGAGCCATCTTCTGCACACATTTCCCGGCGGACTGCACCTTCCCGGTAACAAAGACATGTCCACCGGAACAGCCCTTACCGAGGCGCCGATACCCAAGCGCTTGATTATTCCGCTGCAGCAACACATCGGCGCCCCGGCAAAACCAGTGGTTGAGGTGGGCGACAGTGTGCTCAAGGGACAGGTGCTGGCCCAACCTGAGGGGTATGTCAGTGCACCGATACATGCCAGCAGTTCAGGTACCGTGATCGCCATCGAGGATCACCCCGTCCCCCACCCCTCGGGACTCACTGCACCCTGTATCGTGATCGAGACGGACGGCGAGGACCGTTGGATTGAGCATGGCGGCAATCCCGACTACACCAATCTCGACCCGAGTGATCTGCGAAACCTCATTCGTGATGCCGGTATCGTGGGCCTGGGCGGCGCCGGTTTCCCCGCGTTTATCAAGCTCAACCCTGGGGCGCGAACCGAGCTCGATACCCTGATTATCAATGGTGCCGAGTGCGAACCCTACATCAGCTGCGATGATATGCTGATGCGCGAGCACGCCGACCAGGTCATCCTCGGCGCCCGCATCATGCGCCATGCCCTGCATGCCAAGCAGTGCATGATCGGCATCGAGGACAACAAACCCGAGGCCATCGCCGCCATTGGCGAGGCGCTGGATAACCTGGATGAAAAGGGCATCGAGTTGGTCGTGGTGCCCACCCGCTATCCCACCGGGGGAGAAAAACAGCTCATCAAGGTGCTGACCGGCAAGGAGGTCCCCGCCCAGGGTCTACCCATTGATATCGGGATCGTCTGCCATAACGTGGCCACCGCTGCCAGTGTCTTTCGTGCTGTCGATCAGGGAGAGCCACTAATCCAGCGCATTGTCACCGTCACGGGTCATGGCGCGGCCCACCCAAAGAATTTAATCGTACGCATCGGTTCACCGATCAAGGATGTGCTGCAGGCTGCCGGGGGAGATAATGGCGTCCCCTATGACTTGATCATGGGCGGCCCCATGATGGGCTTTACCCTGACCGGTGACGAACTGCCTACGACCAAGACCACCAACTGCCTGTTACTGGCCACACAGAAAGACGCAGCAGAGAAAGGCCCGGTACGCCCCTGTATCCGCTGCGGCGAATGCGCCCAGGTCTGCCCGGCGTTACTGCTCCCGCAGCAGCTCTACTGGCACGCCCGCGCCAAGGATTTCGATAAGGCGCAGGACTATAACCTGTTCGATTGCATTGAGTGCGGCTGTTGCGCCTATGTCTGCCCATCCAATCTGCCGCTGGTACAGTACTACCGCTTTGCCAAGACGGAGATATGGTCGCAGGAGCGGGAGAAGAAGGCCGCCGACAAGGCCCGGGAGCGCCATGAGTTCCGCCAGTTCCGTATCGAGCGGGAGAAGGCCGAAAAGGCAGCCCGTCACAAGTCCAGAGCCAAGGCAGTGAAAAAGGACTCAGCAGACAGTGACAAGAAGGCGGCTATCCAGGCCGCGATGGAAAGAGCCAAGGCAAAGCGTGAGGCGACCGAGGTACAACCCAAGAACACAGAGAACCTGACCGAAGCGCAGAAAAAGCAGATTGCTGAGGCCGAGGCTCGTCGTAACGACCCCAAGACCCAATCCGCAGGACAGGCAAGTGAGGACAAAGAATAGATGAGTGTGCTCAGGGCCAGTTCCCCCCATGTCCACAGCCCCGCGGCTGTCAACAAGGTGATGCTGCAGGTCAGCCTGGCGCTGGTGCCCGCACTCGCGGCCTATACTTGGCTGTTCGGCTGGGGCGTCATATTCAACGTCGTGATCGCCGCTACAACCGCCCTGGCCAGTGAGGCCATCATCGTCAAGATGCGTGGCCGCGAGGTAATAACCAGCCTGTCGGATGGCAGTGCCCTGCTTACCGCCCTGTTACTGGCGATCGCACTGCCGCCGTTGGCCCCCTGGTGGCTGATTGTTGTCGGTACCGGCTTTGCCATTATCTTTGCCAAGCAACTCTATGGTGGCCTTGGCTACAATCCGTTCAATCCCGCCATGGTCGGTTATGTCGTGCTGCTTATCTCCTTCCCACTGGAGATGACAACCTGGCTGGCTCCATCGGGTGTACGAGAATTGTCGCTCAGTTTCTCCGCCACTGCCGCCTATGTCTTCGGTGGACACTTGCCGGCGCAAACCGCTATCGACAGCCTGACCATGGCTACCCCTTTGGATACCGTCAAAACCCGTCTCGGGCTGGAGCACACCATGGGCGAGATCCTGCGTTCGCCGGTATTTGGCAGCATTGGCGGACACGGCTGGGAGATCGTCAACGGCCTGGTGCTGCTCGGTGGATTGTGGATGTTGTTCAAGCGCATTATTACCTGGCATGTGCCGGTCGCGATGCTCGGCACCCTGTTTGTCGTCTCCGGACTATTCCACCTAGTGAACCCTGACCACTACTCCGGTCCGCTGTTCCACATCGCCAGTGGCGGCGCCCTGCTTGGTGCCTTCTTCATCGCCACCGATCCGGTCAGCGGTGCCACCAGTAACCGCGGGCGAATCATCTTCGGTATCGGGGCCGGCCTTATCACCTTTATCATTCGTGCCTGGGGCGGCTATCCAGATGGCGTGGCCTTCTCCGTCCTGCTAATGAACATGGCCGCCCCCACCATCGACTACTACACCCGACCGCGTGTATTCGGCCACAAGGGGAGTCACTGATGCCCTGGAAGAACATGCTCATCGGTGCCCTGATCCTTGGCCTCTTCGCCGTCGCTGGGACCGGTCTGGTCGCCATGACCCAGGAAGGCACCGCGGAACGTATCGCTGAAAATGAACGCCAGGCGCTGCTGGAGAATCTCCACCAGGTGGTCCCAGAGAAACTCTACAACAATGACATCTACGCCGATGCCATCGAGGTCACTGATCCGCTGCTGGGTAGCAAGCAACCGCTCGCCGTCTATCGCGCCCGCATGGACGGCAAACCGGTTGCCGCCGTCATCGCCTCCATCGCCCCGGAGGGTTACGGCGGTGACATCAAGCTACTGGTCGGCATCCGCTATGACGGTACCCTGACCGGGGTGCGAGTACTCAGCCACAAGGAGACGCCGGGGCTGGGTGACCGCATAGAGGTGGAACGTAGCGATTGGATCCTCGGTTTCAATGGCCATTCGCTGGATAACCCGAAACCACAGCAGTGGAAGGTCAAAAAGGACGGTGGTGCCTTTGACCAATTCACCGGTGCCACCATCACCCCGCGCGCGGTGGTCAAGGAAGTCTACAATACCCTGCGCTATTATAAGGAACACCGCGAACAACTCTTTGCCCGGAGTAGCGACGAAGCAGAAGACGACCTCGATGCCGCAGACAAGGCGGTAGATCGTGGCGTTACCTACGAGGGCATTGAAGTCGATGAGGAGGCCGCTAACGAAAACGCCTCCAGGGAGAAGAAATAATGGCTGATGCAGATTACGGCAAAATCGCCAAAGACGGCTTCTGGGACAATAACGTCGCCCTGGTACAGGTGCTCGGCCTCTGCCCACTGCTGGCCGTCACCTCCACGGCCACCAACGGCCTGGGGCTGGGTCTCGCCACCACCCTGGTACTGATAGCCTCCAATGTCACTGTCTCCCTGATTCGCCACGTGGTGCGTCCCGAGGTGCGTATCCCCGTCTTTGTGCTGGTTATCGCCTCTTTTGTTACCGCCGTGGAACTGGCGATGAATGCCTTCTTCTATGATCTCTACAAGGTGCTGGGGATATTCATCCCACTCATCGTGACCAACTGCTCGATTCTCGGCCGCGCCGAGGCCTTCGCCTCCAAGAACAACGTTGGCCGCTCCCTGCTCGACGGCTTGACCATGGGCGTGGGCTTTATGCTGGTTCTTGTAGTACTGGGCGCCATGCGTGAGATTGTCGGTGCCGGTACGCTGTTTTCCCAGGCAAGCATGATGTTTGGTCACTCTGTCGACTGGCTGACCACTACCGTTATCGAAGATTACAAAGGATTTCTGCTGGCGTCCCTGCCACCCGGCGCCTTTATCGGTCTGGGTCTGCTAATCGCCCTGAAGAACCTGATTGATCAGCGCACTGAACAGCGTCAGAAACAGGCCACTTTGGCGACCAAAGCGAAAGCGGCCGAAGCAGCAAGTGCATAACCAATAAAAAAGCGAATCATCGGGTTCGCTTTTTTTTACGCTCTGTCGTGCTTACTTTCTTTGCAGTATGAGGAAACTGCAGGCATAAGCATTTTTCTCATCGACCGTGGACTCGGTGCGCTCCACCTCCTGCCACTCATCCCAGGCAAATTCAGGGAACCAGGCATCCGCCTCGAAGCTGCCGTGCACCAGGGTAAGATAAAAGCGCTCCGCCCGCGGAAGCATCTGCCGATAGAATGACTCCCCGCCAATAATCATCACCTCATCCACCTCGCCTGCAGCGGCAATCGCCTCATCAATACTGTGAACCACCACAGCCCCCTCTGACTGGTAGGAGGGATCGGAGGTAATAACGATATTGGTTCGCTGTGGCAGGGGTCTGCCACCGAAGGACTCAAAGGTCTTGCGCCCCATTACGATCGGCTTGCCCAACGTGTGCTGACGGAACCACTTCATGTCTTCGGGCAGCTTCCACGGCAGGCGGTTTT
>JBEPXU010000099.1:0-7644 GCA_041641735.1 Ectothiorhodospiraceae bacterium | reverse complement strand
GAATGGACGATCTGCAGCGCCACTACCTGCAGGTGATGGGTATCGACGTGTGGGAGTCACGTGAGGCTCCTGGTTCTGAACCAGTACAGCCAGCTGTCGCTGCGGTTGAAGGTGAAAGGTTAGAGGAAAAAGGTGAAAGGGCTGCTGATGATGCTAGCCAGGGCACGAATAGCCTTCCGCCTTTAACCTCTAACCTTTTACCTGCCGAACTCGACTGGCCTGAATTGCAGCAGCAGGTTTCTGAGTGCATGCTCTGTGAAGAGCTGGTGGCCAACCGCAGCCAGACCGTCTTTGGTGTCGGTAATCACGGTGCCGACTGGCTGATCATCGGCGAGGCGCCCGGTGCCGATGAGGACAGACAGGGAGAGCCCTTTGTCGGTCGTGCCGGTCAGCTGCTCAACGCCATGTTGCATGCCCTAGGTCTCAGGCGTGAACAGGTCTATATCGCCAACATCCTCAAGTGTCGCCCTCCCAATAATCGCGATCCCAAACCGGAGGAGGCGGCAGCATGTGCTTCCTATCTACAGCGCCAGATTGCACTGGTAAAGCCGAAAGTAATCCTGGCTGTAGGTCGAATAGCCGCGCAGCATCTGCTGCAGAGTGATGCTCCCATCGGCAAGCTGCGTGGTCAGGTCCATCAGCACAATAGCGATGTTCCGCTCGTGGTGACCTACCATCCGGCCTACCTGCTTCGCTCGCCGCTGGAAAAGCGCAAGGCGTGGGCAGACCTTTGCTTGGCGCGTCAGGTGCTACAGCAGACATCCGGGAGTGGTTCATGAGTGTAAGGGAGGAGGAGGTGACTCCGCTCTTTCGCCCGATGCTCGACAGTGACGTGAAAGCCGTCATTGCGATTGAGGAGCAGGTCTATACGCACGGCTGGACAGAGGGGATCTTTCACGACTGTCTACGTGTGCATTACTCCTGCTGGGTAGTCATAGAGGCAGGGGAGCTCATCGGTTATAGCATTATGTCGGTGGCCGCGGGTGAGGCGCATATCCTGAATATTGCTGTTGCCCAGGACAGGCAGGGTAAGGGGCATGGGCGTGCATTTATGTCTTTTTTGCTGGAGACAGCCAAGCACCATGGTGCGGACACGGTTTTTCTGGAAGTCAGACCGTCGAATCAAGCGGCGGTGTACCTTTACGATTCGCTGGAATTTCATCAGGTCGGCGTACGACGAGACTACTATCCCTCGGAATTCGGTCGCGAGGATGCCGTCATTATGGCACGCTCGCTGGAGGATATAGAACTGTAGATCTCCTCCAGGGGCATTGGCAGGCCGATGGCATAACCCTGCGCATAATCGACGCCAATCTCCCTGAGTTGCTGCATAATCGAGTCGTTTTCAACAAATTCGGCAATGGTTTTCAGGCCAATCTCATGGCCAATTTTGTTGATTGCATCCACCAGTGAGGCATCGAATGCGTCCTCAAACATATCCCTGATAAAGCTGCCGTCGATTTTCAGGTAATCGACGTGCAGGTTCTTCAGGTAGTTAAAAGAGCTAAGACCACTGCCAAAATCATCAAGGGCGAAACTGGCGCCTATCTCCTTCAGATCCTTCATCACCCTCTGAGCCTGGCTCAGGTTGCTAATGGCGGCGGTTTCGGTGATTTCGAAGCAGAAGTGCCCCGGTTGGATATCATTCTGCTGGAATTTCTGCCGGATAAAGTCACTCAGTGTCTCCTGTGTCAGGGAGAACCCGGAGAGGTTGATGGTTAATACGGTACCGTCTATTTGGGAACGGTGCTCCGAGTAGAATTGCAGTGCCTTGTGGATTACCAGCCTGTCGATTTTATACATCAACTTGTAGCGTTCGGCAGCAGGGATAAAACTGTCTGGCGAGATGAGACTGCCATCCTCATCAATCATGCGTAGTAGTAATTCATAGTGGCTGATTCTGTGGTCGTCCTGCACAGGGACAATAGGCTGGGCCAGCAGAATGAATCTGTCATTTTCCAGTGCATGGTTGATGCGTGAGACCCAACGCATTTCACCTTTCCGTTGGGCAAGTTCGTTATCGTCAGGTTGGTAGCGGTGCATGCGATTCCCGCCTTTGTCCTTGGCCGCATAACAGGCGACATCGGCATCGCTCATCAGCTGGGTGCTGCTTTCCACTTCACTGTTAATTTCAACAATGCCAATGCTTGCACCGACCTTGAAACTTTTCCCTTTCCAAATAAAGGTGAAGCTTTTTACTGCTTCATGGATTTGTTTTGCCAGGCGCTGCGCTAGCAGCGCATCACAGTTTTGCAGTAGCAACCCAAACTCGTCGCCTCCCAATCTGGCCAGGGTGTCGCTGTCACGGACAATGCGTTTTAAGGTTATGGATACTTCCCGTAGAAGTTGATCACCCGCTATGTGGCCGCAGGTATCATTAACCAGCTTGAACTGGTCGAGATCGAGATAGAGCAGTGTGTGTGTGGCCCGACCCTCTATTGCTTGTTGAAAAGCCAGTTCAAGTCGGTGCTCGAATTCGCGTCGGTTAACCAACTCGGTCAGGGGATCATGGGAGGCATTCCATGACAACTCGTTGGCTAGTTCGCGTGCGCGGCTGACATCATGGAAGACCAGCACCACACCGGTAATGGCACCTGAGGCATCCCTTATCGGGGCTGCTGAGTCCTCAATGGCGATCTCTTCACCGGTTCTGCTGATTAGGACGGTATGATTGGCCAGGCCAATGATCCGGTTCTCCCGCAGACAGCGCTCAACAGGGTTTGCGACAGGCTCACGTGTTGATTCGTTGATGATATGGAAAACCCGGGTCAGTTTCTCTCCTTTTGCCATGTCGTGCGACCATTCGGTCAGCCGTTCGGCAATCGGGTTCATGAACTCGATGCGTCCCTCCGTATCGGTGGTGATGACCGCATCACCAATGGACTTGAGTGTCACTTGGGCACGTTCTTTTTCTTCATATAGGCGGGCTTCAGCCACTTTTCGTTCTCTGATATCACGTACCACACTGATAATCAGTGGCTGCTGATCGCGCTGGGACAATACGCTGTAACGTATCTCGACAGGGATCACACTGCCATCGCTGTGCTGGTGTTCCGTGTCGAGTTTTCCTATTCCCTCTGGATGCTCCAGCAGCGAGAAGAAATAGGACTGCAACTCTTCGCGTGTCCGTTTGGGCTCGATATGTTGCGGGCCAAGTTGTGTCAGTCTATCTCGACTGTAACCCAATACCTCTCCAGCTGTCTTATTGAAGTCGATAAACCGCATGCTCTGCGGATCAATCAGGAATATACAGTCGGTGGAGGTGTCCGTAGCAGAGCGAAAACGTTCATTATCAAGCAGAGCCCGGTCGCGATCATCAATGAGTGTACGGGTGAAGGTCTCATGGCTGCGACATAGCTGTATGGCTGTCGCCAGATTGGCCATGATGGGCTGAAAAATGGTGGTGAACGGAATATCAGGATTTGAGTCTACCGGGGAGAGTAATAGTATCATCCCTTCTCCGGGCACAGGCAGTCGCAGCCCGCAGCAATAATAATTCTGCCGCAAGGGCATATTTTTCATCGAGTCGGCATCAATTTCGAACTGTCCCGGCGCCTCACCAGAAAGTTGTGGCGGTAGCTTCAACACCTTTTCCAAATAGGGTTTCAGGCGATAGTCGCCGATACTGCTGACCAGCTGATAGCGTCTTTCCGTGGCGACATCGGGAATGCTAGAACCGAGTAGAAACAGGCCTACCGGATAGCCGGTATGGTAGACAAGGCGTTTAAGAGTGTTGTTCAGCAGGGGGTGGAGCTGATCTTCAGCACCGATCACCAGTGCCATATCGTAGAGGGTTGAAAGAATACGCTCCTGATTCAATGTTACAGCCCCATTGCAACCAGGGTGGCATTGTGAAACAGCGGATAGCCACCACGGTGAGAGCTGCCTATTTCACCGAGGGATAAGGCGCCATACAGATGGGCGTTTTGTTTTTCTCTAAGGATTCTATGCAATTCACTTTCCGCGGCCTCAATGCCGAGGTGAAGCCGCCTCCCCGCACAGTAAAAAAGGACAGTGTGTTTGCCTTTATCGGTTGTAGACAGGCCCTGCAAGAGTTTATTAACGGTTTCCTCAGAATCTGGCTTAGGGGCATCGAGCAATGTCAGGACAGCGTTGGGAGGGATCTCGCCAACACAGAAAAGAGAACCGTCTTCACACAGGGCAACCGGGATTCTGACCAGGATCTCGCTGTCGGCACGAATGATGCCGAACGGGAAGTGCACCGCGAATTCGTAAAAGTTCTCCGCTGTAATATCCACGTTAAACTGTTGTTTGACGATCTCGGTATAGACCTCAAACGCCGGACGCCAGTCGATACTGATAATGCGATTACCCTCTGTCGAGGTTGCCGCAACCATCCGTTCAGGTACCTGATAGCCATGCTCCAGTATGGCGCCATCATGTTCGCTGAGCAGCAGCGCAAGCATGCCATCTCCGATTACCTGCTCCTGATCAAACAGGCAAGGCAGTGGCTCGAAGGTTTCACTGCCTGCATTAATCCCCATGTAGTGCACCCGATCAGCCAGTCCCATATAGAGGTTTTCAAGCACCTGAGCGATATTGGGTACCATGGCATCAAATATCATGAACAGGCTGGTGTCGTCAGGGGCGTTCTCGATGTGAGGGGTGAGACGGTTTTCAATATCCTGACAGGCTGCTTCAAGTTCCTCGCCCTGCTTGTTAAGCTCAGGAAACAGCATGAAGGGGGGCATCTCATTGAAGCAGATGAAAAGTGCGCCATCGGAGTGGAAGTGGCCATCCTCGATAAGGGCCGGAAAAATCGCGCCAGCAAGGGGGATATCGAGTTCCCTGAACAGCGACTGGATTGGGGAGAGTGAAGACTTTTCGTTCTCCGGTAACAGGAGAAGTACACCCATTTTCGGGTATTTTGCTTTCCAGCTATGCAATACAGTAGCTATCGTCTCCTGATTATCGGCCGGAAGACGGAGAATATCCGCTACATGCATAGCCCCTCTCCATGGTTTAGTAATATCCCTTCCGATTATGCCACTTCTGACTCATAGCGCAATGAGGTAAAATTCACGTTTTCTCTAATTCGAAGTGATTTATGAGCAATATCGCCGAGCAGGCAAACAAGCGCCGTACCTTTGCCATCATCTCCCACCCGGATGCCGGCAAGACCACACTGACCGAAAAGCTGCTGTTGTTCGGGGGTGCGATTCAGCTTGCCGGTACGGTCAAAGGGCGCAAGGCGGCCCGCCATGCCACCTCCGACTGGATGAAGATGGAGCAGGAGCGGGGTATCTCTGTCACCTCCTCGGTAATGCAGTTCCCTTACCGCGAGAGCATCATGAACCTGCTCGATACCCCCGGTCACGAGGATTTCTCCGAGGATACCTACCGCACCCTGACCGCGGTGGACTCGGCACTGATGGTGATCGATGCGGCCAAGGGCGTCGAGGACCGTACCATCAAATTGATGGAGGTTTGCCGCCTGCGTGACACCCCGATCATCACCTTCATCAATAAACTCGACCGCGAGGGCCGTGAACCCATCGAGTTGCTCGATGAGGTAGAGGATATCCTCAAGATCCAGTGTGCCCCACTGACCTGGCCCATTGGTATGGGCAAGAACTTCAAGGGTGTGTACGACCTCTACAACGACCGTATCATCATTATGTCCGCTACCCATGGCGGCAAGAAACTCGATGGCGAGGTGATTCAGGGGCTGGACAATCCGCGCCTGGACGAACTCTTTGGAAGCCTCATCGCCGATTTTCGCGACGAGGTGGAGCTGGTGCGCGGCGCCAGCCACGAGTTCGATCTGGAGGCGTACCGCAAGGGCGAGCTCACTCCGGTACTGTTCGGCTCGGCAATCAACAACTTCGGGGTTCAGGAGATTCTCGACGCGCTGGTGGACTACGCGCCGAGCCCGTTAGCGCGTGCAACACTAAGTCGCACAGTTGAGCCATCGGAGGAGAAGTTCAGCGGTTTTGTCTTCAAGATACAGGCGAACATGGATCCGCAGCATCGTGATCGTGTCGCCTTTCTGCGTGTTTGCTCGGGCCACTTCGTGCCGGGGATGAAGATGAAGCAGGTGCGTATCGGCCGCGATGTGAAGATCCCCAACGCCATTACCTTTCTCGCTCAGGACCGGGGGCATGTGGAGGAGGCCTGGCCCGGCGACATCATTGGTTTGCACAATCACGGTACTATCCAGATCGGCGATACCTTCTCAATCGGCGAGGACCTGAAGTTTACCGGTATCCCGCATTTTGCTCCGGAACTGTTTCGCCGTGCCGTACTCAAGGACCCGCTGAAATCCAAGCAACTGCTCAAAGGTCTGCAACAGCTATCGGAAGAGGGCGCGACCCAGTTGTTTCGACCGCTTAAGAACAACGATCTGATTCTCGGTGCGGTGGGTATTCTCCAGTTCGATGTGGTCGCCCAGCGGCTCAAGGAGGAGTACAAGGTCGAGGCGATGTTCGAGCCGGTCAACGTTGCCACGGCCCGCTGGGTCGAGTGTGACGATGAGAAGATGCTGGAAGAGTTCCAGAAGAAGGCCGCCGATAACCTGGCCATTGATGGAGCAGGGGACCTGACCTATATCGCTCCAACGCGGGTCAATCTGCAACTGACCGAAGAGCGCTGGCCCGATATCGCATTCAGATCAACCCGGGAGAAATAAAAAAAGCGGCCATCTGGCCGCTTTTTTATTAACCGCGTAGTCCTACGCCGCGTTTAAGTAGCCACAGGCTGTAACTGTATAGCCCCACGATGAAGACCATGATCACCGCATAGGCGGTACCGAGTCCGATATCCGAGACACCCAGCATGCCGTAGCGGAAGGCGTTGATCATGTAGAGGATCGGATTGACGTGGGAGATGCTCTGCCAGAAATCGGGCAGCATTGATACCGAGTAGAATATCCCGCCCAGGTAGGTCAGCGGCGTCAGCACGAAGGTGGGGATGATGGAGATATCATCGAAGCTCTTGGCGTAGACCGCATTAATAAAGCCGCCAAGTGCGAAGAGGATCGAGGTCAGCACCATGACGCTCACTGCCACCCAGAGGTTGTGTAGCTGAAGGTCCACAAAAAACGCCGCGACGATGGTGACCATCACGCCGACGATGAGCCCGCGTGCGACCCCGCCGGAGATGAAGCCGAGCAGGATCAGCGAGTGGGGAATGGGTGCGATCAACAGCTCCTCGACATAGCGCTGGAATTTCGACCCATAGAATGACGAGACCACATTGGCGTAGGAGTTGGTGATCACTGTCATCATGATCAGGCCGGGTACGATGTAATCCATGTAGCTGTAACCCTCGATGGGGGCCAGCTGGCTGCCAATCATCTTGCCGAAGATCACAAAATAGAGCGCTGTGGTGATCATCGGCGGCAGGATGGTCTGTACCCAGATGCGCAGGAACCGGCGCATCTCTTTGAGCATGATGGTGGTAAAGGCGATGCGATAGTGCTGCAGGCTCATTTGTTCACCCCGCTTTCAACCAGGTCCAGGAACAGCTCTTCAAGGCGATTGGCCTTGTTGCGCATACCGGTGACCTCGATGCCGTGTTGTTTGAGTTCCTCGAACAGCTGGTTGATACCCTGACCCCGGCGGATCTCCACCTCCAGGGTGGTGTCATCGGTGAGGGCGCAGGGATAACCGTCAAGTGTTGGCA
>JBEPXU010000098.1:0-7680 GCA_041641735.1 Ectothiorhodospiraceae bacterium | reverse complement strand
GGCCCCAATCGCAGCGAAGTAATGAGCGGCGATACCATCAGCGCGCTGCTGCGCTTTATAGAAAACAATCCGGTAAAGCGTCTCGACCTCACCGGCGGGGCACCGGAGATGAACCCCCACTTCCGCGATCTGGTCCGCCGCGCACGCGGGCTGGGCGTGTCGGTGATCGACCGCTGTAACCTGACCATCCTGCAGGAGCCGGGGCAGGAGGGGCTGGCCGAATTCCTCGCCGAACAACGGGTCGAAGTGGTCGCCTCCATGCCCTGCTACCTGGAGGAGAACGTCAACGGCCAGCGCGGCAAGGGGGTCTTCGGAGGCAGCATCGAGGGGCTGAAAAAACTCAATGCGCTCGGCTACGGAGACCCCGAAACGGGTCTCGTGCTCAACCTGATGTACAACCCCACCGGGCCGTTCCTGCCACCGTCACAGGAGGTGCTGGCCCAGGACTACCGTCGCGTACTGGGTGAGCAGTACGGCATTCGCTTCAACAACCTGCTGACCCTGGTGAACATGCCGATCCAGCGTTTCGGCAGCATGCTCGTCTCCACCAACCAGTTCGATGACTACATGCAGCTGCTACGCGATAACTTTGAACAGTCCAACCTGCCTCAGGTGATGTGCCGTCACCTGATTAGCATCGACTGGCAGGGACGCGTCTACGACTGCGACTTCAACCAGGTGCTTGAGCTGCCGCTCCTTTATCGCGGAAAAGGCGGACGCCACATCAGTGAGATCGATATCCGCGAACTTGAGGGCAACGACATCGC
The DNA here is from genome assembly GCA_041641735.1 of Ectothiorhodospiraceae bacterium. Classification (GTDB taxonomy): domain Bacteria; phylum Pseudomonadota; class Gammaproteobacteria; order Thiohalomonadales; family Thiohalomonadaceae; genus JAPHTQ01. The sequence continues at coordinate 6,913 of JBEPXU010000098.1, read as the reverse complement.
CGTGGCCGATCACTGCTACGGATGCACCGCCGGTCAGGGCAGCAGCTGCGGCGGGGCGTTGAGTTAAACATTGTCCAATGAATACACGGCTATCGGTCATCATCCCTGCCCTTAACGAGGCGCAGCATATCCGTGAGACCCTGCGGCTGTTACAGCCGCTGCGCCAGCGCGGCCATGAAGTGATCGTGGTAGACGGCGGCAGCAACGATGATACCGTTAAATTGGCCATCCCTCTTGCCGATGTCGTGCTCAACGCATCGCCCGGGCGCGCCGGGCAGATGGCCGCCGGCGTCGATGCCTCACACCAACCGATCATCTGGTTCCTGCATGCCGACACACGGATACCCGCCGATGCCGATCATGAGATTATTCACGCACTGCAAGACAACGGCTGGGGACGCTTTGATGTCACCCTTTCGGGCCAGCACCCCCTGCTGCGGGTGGTGGAAACGATGATGAATCTGCGCTCCTGTCTCACCGGGATCGCCACCGGCGATCAGGGGATCTTCGTCAGCCGCGAACTGTACGAAATGATCGGTGGCATGCCGCATCAACCGCTGATGGAGGATGTGGAAATGAGTCGACTGCTCAAATGTCATGGCCGCCCTGCATGCATCAAGCTACCACTGCAAACCTCCAGTCGCCGATGGGAGGAAAAGGGTATCCTCCGAACCATCCTGCTGATGTGGGGATTACGTGCAGCCTACGCCCTCGGCGTGCCGGCCTCACGGCTTTCCGCCCTGTATCGATGAAGCGATCCGAGACGACACTGATTGTCTTTGCCCGTGCCCCGATGCCTGGGCGTGCCAAGACACGTCTTATACCCGCACTCGGTAAAAAAGGTGCGGCGGCCCTGCACCAACGACTGCTCGAGAATACCCTGGACACCATCACGACACTGCAACAGTGCAAACTCGAGTTATGGTGCACACCCGACACCAGTCACCCCAGTTTCAAACATCTTAAAAACGAATATCCCCTTAGCCTGCATCAGCAACAGGGCGCTGATTTGGGGGAACGCATGGCGCATGCCATGCAACGGGCCCTGATGGAAAAACGTGACGCCATTATCATCGGTACCGACTGTCCGGAACTGAGCGCCGATGACATTCTTCAGGCCATCGACCTATTACAGCAGGGTTATGATGCGGTGATCGGTCCGGCCGTCGATGGCGGCTATTACCTGCTCGGACTCAAGCGTTTTGAGTCTTCGCTTTTTCAGAATATCCGCTGGGGGAGCGACAGTGTCTTCCAACAAACCCTTGCGCGCCTCGACAGGGCAGGCATGCCATACCAAACACTAACCACCAAGCATGACCTGGACCGCCCAGCCGATCTGGAACACTTTCCTGAACTATACTCTACAAACCATGAAGGTAACTGAATGATGAAGTGGCTCGACAGCATTCCCTTGGGGACACTGGCAATTATCGCCCTGTTAATGGGGCTGGCGCCCTTCTCGCCCGAACCCCATCTGTGGCAGAAACTCAAGATGCTGGCAGACGGCACATTGGCAAGGCCGATCGACATCTTCGACCTGTTTCTCCATGGGACACCGGTGGTGCTGTTAAGTGCCAAGCTTGTACGCATGCAAATGCGTAAAGGAGGCAGTGATGGGATCTGAACACGGGCTCCTGTTTGTCTATAAAGCCGATAGCGGTCTGTTCAACACCGCGACCGACATCGCCCACAAAATCTTTTCACCCGAGACCTACGAGTGCAACCTGTGCGCCCTGACTCACGGCTATTTCACCATCCGAAAGGAGTGGGAGGGCTTCATCCGGGAACTTGGTCTCCCGACAGAGTTCCTGCACCGGGATGAGCTCAATAAGGCCGAAGGCATCGACAAGGATAAACTCCCTGCCGTCTATCGCTGGCAGGACAAAGGGTGGCAACTGTGTGTTAGCCCGGAACAGATTAACCGTTGTGAGGAGCTGGAACAGCTTAAAACCCTCATCAAGGAACAGTGTGCCTGAGATGCGACCCTGTCGACTTATCCTGTATCCGCCACTGGATAAAACCGATGGAGAGGGGAAATTTCTGCAGTTAATATGGCGTGGTGTGGAATACCTGCTGTTTGCCAATCGTGAGACACACCGTTTCCATAACCAGATGCTGGCACAATTTCTCACTGAAAGCGGGGTACCACATACGTGGGTCGATGACCAATCGCTAGAGGTTGACGATGAGCAACTGGAGGTTATCGGTGGCGGACGCTTTCGATTGAACCGCTCAAGGGGCCTACTAGAGCTCTGGGACAACTCCACCGCCTATGGGCGTTTTGACGAGCACGACCTTGAAAACCAAATCCATACAGCCGGCCCGCCATGGGACCGTATCGAGGTTTCTATACGCTAGATTGAGGAGGTAGTCGGGAGTTGTCCCCGCATCCGCAGGCATACGCGCTATCCATACACTCAAAGTACCTGCAAGTCCCACCTTACAACCAGGAGGTGTACTTGCCTCATTCTGTAACCCCTCAGCCAGACCCATTGATGCAAATCAGCTTGGCCCTCAAGCTTCACTGCTATACTGTATGAAATACAAAATACGGCACTGGAAGCCGCTTGTTCAGACACAAACAACCAAGAATAAAGCTGATGTCGCTAAAATCATCCACTAGCGACTGTCGCAACCAGTCTATTGAGTTGCTGCAGTCCACCCTCTGCGCTGCCTTGCTATTTGCTTTCAGTTTTGGGGCAGCCCAGGCAACGGATACCACCATCAGGGTGGGGATCTATGAAAATCCGCCCAAGATCTTTCACAGCAAACACGGTCGCCCAACCGGTTTTTTCGTTGACATCCTTGATGCCATCGCCCAAAAGGAGCACTGGAAACTCAATTATGTTTCCTGCGAATGGGAGCGATGCCTGACGATGCTCGAACAGGGCGAGATCGACTTAATGCCCGATGTTGCCTATTCCAAAGCGCGCGATAAACATTTCGACTTTCATCGTGAAGTTGTCTTGTCCAACTGGAGTGTGCTTTATGCTCCCGATACGGAACAGTTAAGGTCACTCATGGATCTTGAGGGCAAACGTATCGCCGTTATTGCAGACAGTATTCAGTATCATATATTGACCCAGCAGGTTAACGACCTCCACATCAATCCGCACTTCATCGAACTGGAGAGCTCAGCCGCCACACTCAAGGCTGTTGCCGAGGGTTCGGCGGATGCCGCACTGGTCAACCGCCTTTACGGCATACAAAACCGTCAACGATATAACCTCCATACCACACCCATCGTGGTCGAATCATCCCTGCTCTACTACGCCACGGCGGAAAACCGTCATGGCGGTCTTCTGCGTACTATCGACCTGAACCTTATACAACAGAAAAGTGATACACAGTCCGCCTACTACAAGGCCATGTATCGCTGGATTGAACCGGCGGATCGTAAGCAAGCACCTGTCTGGCTGATTTGGGGCATAGAGGCGCTCGCCTTAATTGTTATTTTTCTCATTATTATCAGCCTGACCTTAAAGCACCTGGTAAAGAGAAAAACTGCCGAGATGCAAACGCAAAATCAGTCTCTCAGGCAATCCGAGGCCATGTTTCACACCATGTTCCATACCTCTCAGGATGCAATGCTTCTGGCCGACGGTGAGACACTGCTTGATTGTAATCCCGCCATGCTACAGATGTTTCGATACCCTGATGTGGAAACGATGCGCGCACTCAGGCGTGACGATCTGTTTCCACCGCAGCAGAGTCATGGTCAACGCTCAAGTGAGCTGGCAAGGGAAAAAATTCAAAGCGCTTATGAGAAGGGCAGCGCACACTTCGAGTGGATCCACCGGCGCGCCGACGGCACAACCTTTCCCAGTGAGGTAACCCTGGTTCCAATGGAGGTCAATAATCGAAAAATTCTCCAGGCAACAATTCGAGACATTACCCAACGAAAAAGGGATGAGCTTTCCCTTCTCCAGCTTAACCGTGCACTACAAACTCTGAGCAGGGTTAATCATATCCTTATTCACTCCCACGACGAACGAACCTTCCTTGCCAGCATCTGCCGCGCCATTGTTGAAGAGGGTGGCTACCGCCTCGCCTGGATCGGAATGGCGCAGCACGATGATATCAGCAGTGTTAAACCGGTTTCGCAGTACGGTTTCGAGGGGGGGTATCTTGAAAGCCTGAAAATAAGCTGGGGAAACAACGAGTATGGTCAGGGACCCACCGGCATTGCCATTCGCACCGGCAACCATTCCGTGGTTCGTGACATCAACCGTGACCCCAAATATACCCCCTGGCGCGAACAGGCGAAGGAACACGATTTCGCCTCCTCCATAGCATTACCACTGTCCGACAAGGGAACAGTCTTTGGTGCACTCAATATCTACAGTGGCTACCCCGATGCCTTCAGTGAGGATGAGGTTGCACTGCTTAAACAACTTGCCGATGAAATCGTTTTTGGTATTACGAATCACCGCATGAAACTCGACCAGACCGATCTGGAAGAAGAGAGAAAAGGACATAAGGAACGCCTGCAAAATGCCCTGCTGCAAACCATCCAGGCCATTACTGTTATGGTCGAAAAGCGTGATCCCTTCACCGCCGGACACCAGCGTCGTGTAGCGGACCTTGCTGTTAACATCTCTGAAACGCTCGAACTGGATCCGGTTCAGATTGAAGGTATACACTTTGGCGCGATGATCCATGACATCGGCAATATCTACGTCCCGGCCGAGATACTTAACCGCCCGGGCAAACTCACTGACTCTGAGCTTCGCATTGTTAAGTCCCACCCGCAGGTCGGTTATGAAATCGTGAAGGGAATTGATTTTCCCTGGCCGGTTGCCTCGATGATTCTTTATCATCAGGAGCGCATTGATGGCAGTGGCTACCCTGAAGGAATCAGAGGCGATGCGATCCCCCTTGAAGCGCGCATCATTGCTGTCGCGGATGTTGTTGAGGCTATGCTCTCCCATCGCCCCTATCGGGCCAGTCACACGCTCGATGAAACGCTGCAGCACATCAAGGAGCAGCGCGGCATCAAGTATGATGATCAGGTCGTAGACGCATGCATCCATCTTTTCCGTGAAAAGGCCTACACTTTACCCGTATAGACGATAAAGTCTTGCCATATCGCGCAGGAACCGACACATGCAGGCCATTCTTTTCGATATGGACGGCGTACTCTATGAGGGCGACAGGCTGATCGCCGGGGCCGCCGATGCCATCGCCTGGTGTCGTGCAGAGGCCGTTCCACACCTGTTTCTCACCAATACCACCTCTCGCTCTCGCAGGGCGCTGGTTGAGAAACTTGCCCGACTCGGCATTCATGCAGAGAAGGATGAAATCCTCACACCGCCCGTTGCCGCGATCAACTGGTTACGCCAGCACTGTCATCGGCCCGTCGCACTGTTCGTTCCCGCGCAAACCCGGGGGGAATTCACCGACGTCAGCCTTACGACGGACACCACAAAAGAGGTTGGTGCTGTAGTCCTGGGTGATCTGGGGGAGGCATGGGATTTCACCACCTATAATCGTGCGTTTCGCTTGCTGATGGAGAATCCGGATGCGAAATTGATTGCTCTTGGCATGACACGCTACTGGCGCGCCGAAGATGGACTACGCCTCGATGTCGGTCCCTTTGTCAAAGGACTGGAGTATGCCGTTGGCATTGAACCCCTGGTAATGGGTAAACCGGCCCAAGCTTTCTTTCACGCAGCCCTGTCACTACTCGGTGTCGAGGCCGAACAGACGGTGATGATTGGTGATGACATTCAGGGTGATATCGGTGGTTCGCAGCAGGCAGGAATCAACGGTGTTCTCGTTCGCACCGGCAAGTTTCGCCAGAGCGATCTCTCGCTCGGTATCGAACCCTTCGATATTATCGACTCGATCGCTGACCTGCCACTATGGTGGCAACAGCACGCAGAATAACGCTGCGGTTATACCTGCACTTTAACCAGCGGTTTGTGGGGGATGAAAATACCGCAACCAAGGTGGCGATTCTCGCCAAGCCCTCTCTCCTGCAGACGAAACGCCTCGTCAAGCTGTAACCCTTCCAGGCTCAACAAGCGAGTGCACAGCGTCTCCTCTCCGGTACGCAGTGTATGGGACAAACCGGGAAGCAATTTTTTCGGCCGAACCTCCATGTCAGCCATTTCATTAAGTAGCCGCTGCATAAAACGCTCCTCTGTCTCATCCTCGTGGATCACCACATGGCGGGCGAACAGCGACGTACTTCGGCTAAGCAGCAGCTCTTCCGCCTGACCGACCTCCATAGCGTGTCCGTCGATATTCAGTACCTTTCCCTCCAGTTCACGGGCCTGTACTATACGTTCGCGAGGCAAACGAAGTACCAGTTTCGTTCGCCGTGAAAGATGTAACAGTGCATCCGGATCCTCGGGGCGCTGCCAGCCATGGGCACTCTCGGCCACATGCAGCGGATGGATACCGGCAACCGGGTCAGCTTCCAGCCATGGGAGCTCTTGAGAAATCGCACTAAACAACAACCATGCGTTGTCCACTGGCAGGGTTTTACACCGGATACTGAACGAGAGATCGAACACCGATGTCGGTGTCGGGATCGTCTCCTCGTTTTTTTCCGCTTCCCAGTGCATCCAAGTTCTCCGCAAAAAGGGCGTATCTAAAGCATAGCCTCAAACCCATGCTTTAACGATGAGGGGTGCTTATAACGACGTCGGGAACATGCCGTATGCCGTCGCTCCCACGGTTTTTCCGTTTTGCTGTGGGAGCGGACGTCCCGGCCGCGATGAGTTTTTCTCGCAAAACGACCAAACGCTGTGGGCGATATAATTAGCCTTTGCCTCTTCGCACCTCTGCGAGAAAACATCCTTAGCGCACCCGAAACATACTCAGCCCCAGTGCGCCGCCGCCGAGCAGCGCCATCATGCCGTACTGGAACGGATGCGCGGCGACACCACCTCCCTTGAGGACCAGA